>JAGVKT010000029.1 GCA_020050355.1 Gammaproteobacteria bacterium
ACGGCAGTGGGGAGGATAACGGCAATTGCGCATACCTTAACCTTGCTTTTATTCCGGACAGTTAAACCTTAGGGAGAAGTGAAATTAAGTTCGCATTTTCAAGCACGAATGGTATATACTATGACCTATTTAACATCTCTCAAAAAAACATGCAAAACACTAAAATAAGCCTAATCATCCCGATGATGAATGAGGAAGGCTCTATTCCTGTGCTTTTTAAAGCTTTGACTCCAGTGTTAGCAAAATTATCGCTACCCTACGAACTCATCATCGTTAATGATGGCAGCAGTGATCAGACTTTAAATAAATTATTGGAGCATCAAAAAACCTCCCCCCAATTGAGCATCATTGACCTCTCTCGCAACTTTGGAAAAGAAGCCGCACTGACCTGTGGACTTGCTCACGCTACCGGTGATGCCGTTATCAATCTTGATGCTGACTTACAAGACTCCCCCGAGCTGATCCTCACCATGATTCAAAAATGGCAAGAGGGTTATGAAATGGTGACTGTAGTGCGCCAAGACCGCAAAGAAGACACGCTCATGCACCGCTTGTTCGTCACGCTATTTTACCGTTTCATTAATAAAATGAGCGAAGTTAAAATCCCACCGAATGTCCGAGATTATCGCCTCATGTCACGCGCTTGCTTAAATGCTTATCTAGAATTAAAAGAACGCACCCGCTTTAATAAAGGCCTGTTTGCCTGGATCGGCTTTAGAGAATATCAAATCTTACAACCGCTCAATGAGCGGGCTGTTGGCTCAAGCAAATGGAGCTTTAAAAAATTATTTAAATTTGCCATCGACGGCATCACCTCTTTTGGTTCTACACCTTTACGCATATGGAGTTATATTGGTTTAACTACGGCGCTTTTTGCTTTTATTTATGGAATTTATATCACTATCAAAACATTAATTTTTGGTAATCCTACCCCAGGTTATACCTCAATGCTGGCAGTCATTCTATTTTTTAGCGGCTTGAATATGCTAAGCGTAGGCATTATGGGCGAGTACATTGCGCGTATTTTTATTGAAACTAAAGCCCGCCCGCTTTATGTGATTCGTAATATCCATCGAGCAGAATAACGATGTCACTCAAAACCAAACGCCAGTTTTTCTTAAGCGAAATTTTATTTGCGCCCTGCTCCATCACCACAGCATTAATACTCACCATCACTCTTGCTTTATTGTGGGCAATGATTATTTTACCTTGGAGCTCACAAGTATTTATGGGTTTTCAAAACGTCAATGGTGATAACGCTCAACATCTCTCAGGTTGGTATGCCTTTCGTGCCGAGCCCTGGCACTTCCCGTTACTCAAAATTGATCTCATCAATTATCCTAGTGGGACCACAGTATCGCTACTTGACAGCATCCCTCTCTTTGCCATTTTTTTTAAATTACTCACACATTATTTACCCTGCACTTTTGATTACAACGGTTTCTTCATTATATTTTGTTGTCTCACCCAAGGACTCGCAACACTCATACTCTTACGTGCTCTAGAACAAAAAAGCCTATTAAGCCTGCTATACGGTCTATTACTCTGTTTAAGCGCACCGATATTTTTTGGTAGATTTGGTGATTCTCTAGCTTGTCAAAGTATTATACTCTTAAACTTTGCAAGTTATTTTTTTGCAAGAAAACAAAAAATTAATCCACAGCAAGTGCAGCTTTTATTCGGGCTATTAATTCTTTTTAGTTTATTTATTCATCCTTACTTTTTATTGTTTACTTATACCTTTTACTGCGCCTCCATGATCGAGCTTACAACACTAAAAATAGCACGCTTCGCACAAACACTGCAGTATTTTTTTTGGATCAATGCCAGTATTTTTTTAGTTATGGTCCTATTCGGTTTTGCTAAAGGCACGCACGAAGTAGGTGGATATGGTGTGTTCAGTACCAATCTCTCTTCTTTTTTTTATGGTGGCCGCCTCGCACACTATCAAACTATAGATATGACGGGAGGACAAGTAGAAGGCTTTGCTTACCTAGGCTTAGGGGCTTTAATTTTATTGACTTCTAGCTTATTAATGGCGCGCCCATCGCTAAGAGAACTCTATAAAAAATATAAAGGCTGTAGCTATGCCATACTTTTCCTCACGCTCTACGCTATCTTAGATCAAGTATATTTAGGGCATCTTAAATTATTTAGCTTGCATCTACCGAACAATCCATTGACCAATAACTTTCGCACCAACGGCCGTTTTATTTGGGCACTTTGGTATGCGCTGATCATTTTTAGCATTGTAACTATTATGCACAAAAAGAAGCTTGCACTCATGCTCTTTCCCATCGTCATCGGCTTACAATTCTTTGACCTAGAGGGTTATCTAAACACCACACAAAATGCCCTGCATGAATATTTTTTTATGACCCCAAATGCACTAACAACCCAAAAACAACTCAGTCATTTATTTAGTCAAGCTGATGCCGTGGTGGTCTATCCCAAATTCGCTTGCACCCCGCATGCGCCTGATCATTTTTTTGCAACCATGCAACTCTTTGCTGCAAAAGCTAATATTCCTATCAATTCTGCCTATGTTGCACATATCCAAAGAGGTCCTTGTGATGATGATGCCCAAAAATTTTCAAAAATGTTTACCAAAATATTACTGATTGCCCCTAAAGCAACACCCTCACCAACCATAAAAATGCTCCTGTTAAACTGGCCACAAGCATGCACAGTTTTTGAGGACAATCAATTTTGCTTATTCACTCAACAAACCTCGCTCCAACACACCTTAAAATTAAGCTAAAAACTATGAATACCTGCACTCCAAAAAACTCCTGGCTACAACAACTCAGCGAAACTTTATCACGCCCTATTTCACTCACCTCTTCGATAATCATCACCATTATTTTATCTTTAGTCGCCGCTTGGTTGGTTTTGCCTGCTACCGTCAATGTATTTCTCGGATTCCAAAACAGCTGGGGTGATTATGCACAACACCTCTCGGGCTGGTATGCTTACAAAAACGAACCTTGGCATTTTCCTTTACTTAAAATCACCTCGATTGATTATCCGCAAGGAACCAACGTTTCTTTAACTGATAGCATTCCGTTGTTTGCCATGATCTTCAAATTACTAAGAATTTGGCTCCCTCCACAATTTAATTATTTTGGCATCTTTATTATCGTCTGCTATCTCACTCAAGGCTTAGGTACATTGGCATTACTGCGCACCTTGAATCAAAAAAGCCTCTTGGCTTTACTTTATGGCCTACTCCTATGCTTAAGCGCAAGCATTTTCATCGTAAAAATAGGCCAAAACATCGCCATAGAAAGTATTATTTTATTTGATTTAACCCTATATTTTTTGGCAGTTCAAAAACGCATCAGCTTAAAAAAATGCCATACTTTATTCAGTATTTTATTATTCCTCAGCATTTCCACTCATCCTTATTATCTGCTCTTCACTTATATTTTTTATCTAGGCTGCTTATGGGATCTCAAACATAAACTCTCTTTTACCTACAAAACGATTGCACGAGGCTTTATTAGCGTTAACGTGGTGTTGCTCGCTACTATTTTTATTTTTGGATTCGGCCATGGCGCAGAGGGCGTCGCTGGCTTTGGTGTGTGCAATATGAATCTGGTTGCACCTTTTTACGGTGGCTGGCTCACCAATGATCAGGGCATCTTCGTAACCAGCTGCCAAAGCGAAGGCTTTGCTTATCTTGGCCTGGGCTTAATATTGTTTATTTGCGTCAGTTTAATTTTATATCGACATCAACTTAAAACCACTTTTAAAAAATATTCTGGCTTAAGTTATGCGTTGATATTTTTCACTGTTTATTCAGTACTCAATACCTTTTATTTTGGTACGATCAAACTACTTACCATTCCGCTACCGCATCTTATTTTTCTTAATGAAGCGTTTAGAGTGAATGGACGCTTTTTTTGGGCCCTTTGGTATAGCTTCATCTTTTTTAGCATTGTAGCGATCATGCCTCATAAAAAACTCGCACTCTTGTTATTTCCACTGATCATAGGACTACAATTGTTTGACGTTGAAGGCTACTTAACCTATCGACAAGCAGTGTTAAAACAGATTTTTTTAACAACACCAGCGACGCAAATGCAGGCTAAAAAAATAAATTATCTTTTCAGTCAAGCAGATGCTGTAGTTGTTTACCCAAAATACGCCTGCAGCCCAGGAGGTTATTTGATTCCTAATGCACAACTTGCTGCAGCAGAAGCGAACATACCCATCAATACCGCTTATCTCGCCCACGTTGAACGGGCCACTAACTGCAATGATGATGCACAAGCATTTGCCCAAAATTTTCATAAAGTATTATTAATTTCTCCGCAAGAAGAACTCTCACCAACCATAAAAATCTTACTCAAAAATTTTCCGAGATCTTGCCAAGTATTAACTAATATCCAATATTGCTTATTAAGCCAAAACCCAAAAACCCAAAAGAATTTATTGCTTAAAGAAGGATTTTAACTTGCGCATACTCCAAATCTACAAAAATGCACTGCCCCTAAGCATGGGCGGTGTCGAACAAGTGATCAAAAACATTACCTTAGAAACCAGAAAATTAGGTGTAGAACAACAAGTGCTGGCATTAAATAAAAACAGCCAACGTATGCATTACGCGGGCGCAGAGATACACTATTTTTATGAGAATTTTAGCTATGCTTCTTGTCCTTTTAGCTTATCTTTATGGCACCGCTTCAAACAACTGACCGCCTGGGCTGATTTAATCCATTATCATTACCCATGGCCTTCGGCAGATTTTATGCATCTAACCTGTAGAATTAAAAAACCTTTTATTGTGACTTATCACGCTGACGTACTAAAAGCACAGTGGCAAAAATTCTTATACACACCTATACAAAACGCATTCC
This sequence comes from Gammaproteobacteria bacterium, assembly GCA_020050355.1. Taxonomy (GTDB): domain Bacteria; phylum Pseudomonadota; class Gammaproteobacteria; order Francisellales; family CACEW01; genus CAIQBE01. The sequence continues at coordinate 4,863 of JAGVKT010000029.1, forward strand.
TAGAACGAGCCAAAAAAATTATTGCTACCTCACAAAATCTATTAACCACAAGCACCGTGTTAAAAAAATTTAACAACAAAAGCACAGTGATCCCACTGGGCATAAATCCTGAGGATTATCCAACCGCACAACCAGAAGTATACAAAAAATGGCAAACGCAATTAGGACAAGACTTTATTTTGTTCGTCGGTGTACTGCGCCAATACAAAGGCTTACCTTATCTTTTGGAGGCCGCAGCACAAACCAAAGTCCCATTGGTCATTGCCGGTCAAGGACCTTTGTATCAAGAATTACAAACTAACATTCAGGCTAACAATCTAAACCACGTACATCTTATCGGTGCCATTACTGAAGCAGATAAAGTCGCGTTGTTACAATTATGTCGGGCCGTAATTCTACCTTCACAAACGCGTGCTGAAGCCTTTGGCATTTGTCTACTCGAAGGGGCATTATTCAAAAAACCGTTAATTTCTACTGAGTTGGGCACAGGCACGAGCTTCGTCAATCAAGATCAAAAAACTGGTTTAGTAGTAGCTCCTAAAAATGCCCAGGCGCTCGCTCACGCCATGAATACCTTGTATCAAAATCCTTTACTAGCAGAAGAATACGGCACACAAGCCTTTCAGTGGTTTATGAATAACTTTACTTCAGCTACAATGGGCGAGCGTTATTTACAGGTATATGAAAAAATCTTGGAGCGTTTATGAGCATGATTGTTCCGATTATTTTAGCCGGAGGCAGCGGCTCAAGGTTATGGCCCTTATCACGCGAACAGTATCCTAAACAATTGCTAGCTTTAGTAGGTAAACATTCACTGCTCCAAGAAACCATCAAACGCGCACAACAAATTCCTATGACCCAAGAGCCGATCGTCATTTGCAATCAGCAATATCGCTTTTTAATTAGTGAACAAATGAATGCTATCGGTATTCATGAACCCAAACTCATTCTCGAACCGCACGGCAAAAATACCGCTCCAGCAATCGCCATCGCTGCCCACATTGTCAATAAACTCTACCCAGAAGCACGCCCCCTACTCTTAATCTTACCCGCAGATCATGTAATTGAAGAAACCAATATTTTCATCGAGCGGATCCGCACGACCCTTCCTTTTGTAGAACAAGGCTATCTCAGTACTTTTGGTATTACGCCGACCTATCCTGAAACAGGTTATGGCTACATCAAAGCGGGAAAGATGCTCGGGACCAGTGTTTATACAATTGAACGTTTTGTCGAAAAGCCACCAAGAGAACAAGCAGAAAGTTATCTTGCTGATGGCGCTTATTATTGGAATAGCGGCATGTTCCTTTTTGCTGCCGAAGCCTATTTAACTGAACTAAAAAAACACAGCCCAAAAATCGCCAAAAGCTGTACTGAAACTGCCAAAAAAATTACGGAATTAGGCGGCTATTATCTTTTGAGTGAAACTTTTAGCGAATGCCCGAGTGACTCTATTGACTATGCTGTTATGGAAAAAACTGATAAGGCCTTAGTCACGCCGCTACCCGTAAAATGGAGTGACGTAGGCTCATGGTCAGCATTGTGGGATATCAACACCGCAGACGACCAAGGTAATATTATCCAAGGCGATGTCACCACCATAGATACCGAAAACTGCTACCTCCGCTCTGAATCACGCTTAATTGCTACCGCAGGCTTAAAAGATCATTTAGTGGTAGAAACTTCTGATGCCATCATGGTCGCGCATAAAGATTATGCACAAAAGGTTAAAGATTTATTTCATGAACTCAAAGCCAAAGCACGCAACGAAGTCATCCACCACGAGGTAGTACATCGCCCCTGGGGCACCTACGAAGTATTAACCGAAGGTCCTTATTATCGAGTCAAGCATGTATTTATTAAGCCCGGCGCAAGTTTAAGCAGTCAAGCACACAAACATCGGAGCGAACATTGGGTAGTCTTAAAAGGAACGCTCACACTCCGCCTTGATGACCATAAAATTCAAAAATTCGAGGCCTATGGATCTGCTTTCATTAAACCTCAACAAACACATCAACTCAGCAACGAAGGTAAAACTATGCTGGAAATCATTGAGGTACAAGCAGGCGATTATCTCAGCGAGGATGATATTTATCATGAAGAACATTAAAAACCTTAATTTTTTATCAGAAACATCATACCTTCTTAAAAGCCCCACTAATACTAAGCGAATTATGGAAGCCATTAATGAAATTGAACAAAAAATTATCAAAAAAAAATAAACACCACCAGCATTATAAAAAATAATTAAAGCACAGGCCTTCAACATGGCTTTTTATATTTTTGCAATCTTTCTTTATCTTCATTTTCTTTATCTCCTTTAAAATAGATCTCAATCAACTCAACTAAAGGCACTCCTTCAGAATCCATATAGTAAGCATAAATGACTCGTATACCACTCTGAGCTCCCTTACCCTTTAAGGCTTTGCAGGCAAATTTTTTAATTTTACATATTTGAACCTCATCATTACAAAAACCAGGTATAGGATAAATACTTTGATTATTAAACTTTAATTGATGATAAGGCTCAATCGCATTCTGCTTGACCGTCTTCAAATCATCAGAAAGACTATGAAATCTTTTAAGCAATTTTTTTAAATCTTTATTGAAAGATTCGCTTTGTTTATATCGAATCTTGCTGCTCATTGTAATCCCTTACTGAAGTTTCAGCTGTTCGGTAAAAGACAGCCTCATAATCTAATTCTTCACCCTCTTTAGCAGTAATCCATGGCACATCTTTATGAGATAAAATTGAAAGCTGATTGGCTGTTAAATCAGAGAGTCGGGTCAATTCTTTATCAATATGCTCTTTTTCTTGACCATTAATAATTGTAAGATCAGGTTCAATATCTTGATCGATCAAAATATATCGGATCTGCTGATAATGAAAATTTGTTTTCATAACTTGAATTACTTTATCTTTTACAAGTTCTTCAACAAGTTTACTAAATAATTTTTTGGGTGTTGGGCCAAAGTGATTCTTGATATAGCGCAGCCCCATGAGTTGTTCTTCATATTTTTCATAATAATCAAAGTCAATAAAATAGAGGATCTTATACAATGCCGTCATGCCAATATTAGGCTTTCCGCCAACTTTCTTCAGGATATACAATAAGACTTGTTTAAATTTATTATACTGTTCCTGAGGAATGCTAATTCGCATTTCTTGCCTTCTAACCTTTTTTTTATTTTCAATAAGTTCAATTTTTGTTTCAATATCTTGCTGCTGAAAAAAAGCTTCAAATGACAAGTCAAAAATTGTCGCTAATTTTTTGGCTTCTGTAACAGTGATATCACGCTGACCTTGCTCTATTTGAGAATAGGTAGGCCTTGATATTTCAAGAGTTTTTGCCATATTTTCTTGCGTAAAATTATGCTTTTTTCGTAATTTTTGTATGAATCTTGCGTACATAGCATTTTTTAAAAGTTAAACTTTACATTATCCTATCATATGTAAAAATAATTAACAATAATTTTGTTAAAAAAAATTACGTAGACAAAAATTTTTATAAATATCTAAGAACTCATTCCTTGAAGCACAATACCATCCAATCTGAAATATATAGGATGATAATGCCCAGGAATATGCACAGGGGGTGAATCCGTTTTGAGAATAAGTAAATTTCTTCCTAGTTTTAGCTGCACCACCCGCTCATAATGCGACCATTTAAGACTATTAATCGAACTGATCATATAATATCTTTGACCTGGCCATTTAATCCATAAAGCCTTTGGTGCAGGCACACTGCCTTGTGCTTGAAAACTTAAGGTAACCCAGGGTGAAAACGCGGCATTATTATAAATTAATACCGTATTTTCCTTTTTAGTACAGCCCATCTCTGGAGCCAAGTTACAAACACCATAATGAACATCCATAGCTAAGGCAATTTGGGTCTGCACAAGCTGCATGCGCCATTGACTGGGTGTATACTGCGCCATTAATACCTTTTGATAAGAAAGCAGATTAAAAAAACTCAAGTCTCCTGCAGGACTCACCATGGGCGCTTCTTTTAAAAGTGCGCGCAAATTATTTTCAATAAACTGACCATGATCAGCATAACTATTGCGATCGATATAAATACCCGAATAACCCGCAAACACCAGCTGTTTTAACATAGCCGCCGTAGGCAACGCCGTCACCGCTGCCTGCCAATTCGCTACTTGCCGACCACGCATCGCAGCAAAACTCCAACGAAGATCATGCGAATGTAAATAACCACGCTCAAGGCTATAATTGCCAAATTTATTATCATGCACCGTATCTTCAGGAAAAGCCGTATATGGCAACTGAAACACCGCACTGCCTGGAGGCAAAAGTTTTTCAATAGCAGCAACAAAAACTTGATCACTCAAAAAAGCCTCCGACACCGAAATGCCTGACGTATAATAACTAGGCTGTGCGTAATCTGGACTCACTTGATCCAAAAGCCCAAGATTCAAAAGTAAAAAAGCACTAACACTATAAACAAACAAAGAACTTTTACGCCGTTCTAAATAAACTTGCACAATGTAAAAAACCGCATAAAGTGCAAAGAAACCAAGATACACACTAATCCGGTTATAGCCTCTAATTTCAGGGCTCAGCAATAAAGCAAACAACACACCAAAACCACCGACGGTTGCCAACAAAATTCCCGCAAAATTTAATTTCGTCACTGCGTACAATACTGGATGCGCAGCCACACGCCGTTGACAAAAAAGCCCACCTAACAAAATAAACAATCCCACAACACCAACAATGCCTAATGAAGTCCAAGCATTTTCATTATTCAAAATTGGCGGCAAGGTACGATCATATTTAGCACGCAAATGCGCTAATACTGACCAACGATCTCCTGCTTCTGGCAAAATCGTCTGCGTCAAAGTTAACCCCAAAACTTCTGCATCTCCCACCGATCTTTCCGCCACCGCAGGATTAGCACCATGCGTTAAATGATAAAAAACACTCGGAGCCAAATTCATGCCAACCACCAACACAGCAACCAAAAGAATCTTAATGGCACTACGATTAATACCTTCATTTCTAAAAAGAACATAACGCATCAATAACGCAACAAAAACAAAAAAACATCCAAAAAAAGTATAATAAATTCCACTTGAAGCAATAATAGTTAATATCAGTGCTTTTATACCAGCATCAAGAAATTTATTTTTTGACAGCAATAAGCGCTCACCCGTTAGAATTTTAATTGCAAATAAACTCCAAAGAGGAACACTAAAATAAGATGCTAAAAAGAAATGACTTTCGTTTCTTAAAAAATGATCTGGCAAAAAAGCAAACAATAAACTTGCTGCAAGTGCCAATGGATATCGCAAACCTAAAAAACGCAATACAAAAAATGCTGTAAACACCGCCGTGAAAAAAGACAAGAGATAAAAGCTATTAGCTACCACCACATAATTATGGCTAACAACATGCGCTAACAACCAAAGCAATATCATATGGGTGCCATCAGCCATCGGATAATCATTAAAATTATACCCACACGGAAAACCAATATAAGGATTCGTCAAATACCAACCAGTATCTACAATACTCTTAACCAGCTGTAAACTAGAAAGCCCATCGCCGGTATAGCTTAACGGCAAGTGAATATCAAAACGATTCACATGAACATAGACCAAAAGAATCAGCACTAACAAAATAACGCAAAAAAAATACTCAAACAGCCATAAATATTTTTTATTCATCATATCCTCACCCCATTCATTCAAAACATGTTTAAGTCAAAATTTTTTTGATCAATAAAAAAGTAATCGGCACTGTCAATAACACCACTAATAAAGGCGCAAAGACAGGTTTAACGCCTAAATGCACAAAAAATTCCAAAAACAATGCACTGAGGACATATTGAAAAAAATAGACCAAGGGATATAGTGCAAATTTTTTCAGATTACCACGCTTACGAAAAACATAACGCAAATTTAACCAATAAGAACCTAAAACACCAGCAACAAAAGAAATTCCATAAGCCAGTTGATAGTTGAAAACTTGTAAAGCCAACAAATATAAAATATAAGTCCACAAAGTATTGAGTACACCTGTGAACAAGAAACGCGGTGCTTCTTTAAAATATCGATCCCATAAAGCGTTCACAAAGACTTATCGTTGCTCTGCTTCACGCATTGCATCTAAAAATATATCATAATCCCTAATATAATCTTGCGGTTCATAATAATGTGATGCAAACACTAATAAAACTGCATCTTCGCTATATTTGTATTGCACACCCCAAATCATCGGCGGTAAATATAACCCAACATTGGGCCGATCTAAAACGATTTCTTTGCGATGCTGACCATCATCCACAATCACACTACAACTGCCTTGAACACACACCAAAAATTGTTGACATTGATAATGCGCATGCTCACCTCGGACTTTTTCACTGGGCACATCAAATACCAGAAAATAACGCTTAGGCACAAAAGGGACATCTTTTTCAAATTCACCTACTGATAAATGCCCACGAACATTATCTTCAACATACGATAAATGATGAAGGGTCACACCCTTAACACCCACATTCTGAATCAGCTCTGCTGAAGGAGTAATTGCGGTCTTTTGCATCAGCGATTCCACTTCTAATTCTTTAGCATTAACATAACCAATAACGCGCGCTGGATTACCAACAACAATTACATTGGCCGAAACTGAATGCGTCACCACCGCACCTGCTCCAATCATCGCATTTTGTCCCACAACAATACCTGGTAAAAGTGTTGCATTAGCACCAATAGAAGCCCCTTTACATATTAAAGTCGATGCGTATGCTTCAGGATATTGCTTACTGCGCGGAAAAAGATCATTAGAAAAAGTAACATTAGGCCCAATAAACACATCATCTTCTAGCGTCACTCCATCCCATAATTGGACACCACATTTGATAGTTACACGATTACCTACCACCACTTTATTCTCAATAAAAACACTATCACAAATATTACAATCACTACCAATACGAGCCCCTGGCAATATATGCGCAAATGCCCAAACACGAGTATCTTTACCAATATCTTTAGATTCACACAAGGCTTGCGGATGAACAAAATAATTCATGAACTCTCCTTATTTTGATATTCTTCAATACTCATGATTACAGCCTGAGGCCTACGTTTAGTATTCTCATAAGTCCTCCATGCATAAGAACCAATAAGTCCTAAGCCTAAAATATTAATGGTGCCCAAAAGCAAAATAACCAATATAGTCGTAGCATAACCCGGAACAGAAAACCATTGTAACAACTTACCCACAAAAACAATAAAACCTAACACCACTGACAAACAAAAACCAAAGCCCCCCAACATCATTAACAATCTGATCGGCAAATCGGTGAATGAAAACACACGATCCATCATATAACGCCATTTCTTTTTAAAGGTCCAGGCTGACTTACCATGCTTACGCTCAACGCGATAATAACTGACAAATTTCCTTCTAAAGCCCAACCAAAATAACAATGCCACCAAACAGGAATGAGATTCTTCAAGCTGCAATAATTGTTTGCGCACTGCTTGATTGCAACCAAAAATATCCACACCTCCCACAGGAATTTCTGGAATAACTAATTTTCGATAAAGCTTCCAAAATAATTGTGCTAATAAACGCGAAAAAAAAGGATCATCACGTCCTTCACGTGTCCCAATAACTACATCAACAGGTTCATTTTTAAGAATCTTAAAAAAATCTAATGTAAGACTAATAGGCTCCTGCAAGTCGGCCGCTTTAATCGCAAAAAAATCACCACTTGCTTGCTGCAATCCCATATAAATCGCGGCCCAAGCACCAAAATTACGTGATAACACCAACAGTTTAGATTTAAACTGTACCTTAGGCAATAAATCACGCAAAATTAAATACGAACGATCAGGACTACCATCAACTACGAATACTACCTCGAGCGCATGATTTAAAGACCGATTTAAATCCTCAAGCACATTCACTAATTCAGGAATAGAACCTTCATTATTGTAGACTGGAATCACCAAAGAATACATGCACCCTCTCTATGATAAAATCACCATATTCCGTTACTCGATACCAAAACAAAAATTTGCAAAACGTATAGAGATAAAACAAAAGGTATAAATCCCAACAATAATTTATAACTTCGAGTCATCCACACTGCGCGACATTGATATAACGCAAAAGGCAACAATAACATAAAAAAAGGCAAGCTATAACGATTTTCTAACGCTGTAGGTAGCGTAATTAATAACCAACCAACCCACCCCATCAACAAAGCTCGTAACTTAAACACACCCAGGGCCTTACGTTGATAATAAAATCCTAACACACCAAAATACGCAATCAACCCAGTAAACAAGATAATGACATTATTAAACCTGTCACTCATCCACACGTAAGGAAACAATTCATTAAATAAAAATAAATCCAAAAATTTCAGAAACGCATAAACAATACCCGCTAAACTCAACCATTCAAAATGCCCATACAAAAGCAAAAAAGGATTATGGGTATACACAGAATGAATCAAGGTGTTTTGGTGAGGTCCATAAAAAAATGTCGCACTGGATCTTAAAAAAAGTACTCCTTCACTAAAAACATGGTTACCCACAGGGGTTGCTGGAAGCAGCGTAAACATTTGAAAGTAATGCCAATTAAAATAAATTTGCGGCAACAAAGGTATTAATACCCCTATTAGAAACAAACAAAAATAATAAATTTTTTTACGATAAGTTAAAGCTTGCTCACAGAGCCACATAATCATCAGTATAGTAACCGCAGTTAAAACCCAAATATTCGCCGGTCGAACTTCTACTAAAAATCCAGAAAACAATGCTAACAACAAAACCCTAAACCAAGCTGCTTCTAAACGCAGATATAAAGCTGAAGTAAATAGAAGCAAAGGAATAGATAAAGCTTCAGTCAAGGTTAAAGAAAGATAAGGTAAAAACAAAAAATTAAGCATCAAAGCCGCATAAAGAAAAAGCTGCATATTTTTATTGGATGACGCAGCCCTTGCAAAAAAAATTGTCGTCAATGAAAACAAGAAAAACTGGTACAACAAAACCGGAAAACCGATCAACATCAAAGTACTATGTAAATGCCGTAAAATCGATGCCAAAGGCCTTAAATATAAAGGATATCCATAAGTCCGAACACCTATTTTAATCCCAGCCGAAAAATCTTTAGCAATACTCGCATAATTAGCAGCATCCCCCAAATAAGGCGGCGGACTTTTTTGTATTTGTACCTGCATAAAAATAAAAGCAATTACAAAAGATACTAAAGTAATAATCAGGTACATAGAAATTCTAAAAAATTTAGATCGATCCAATAGCACTGCTTGCATATCTATCAACCTCGTTTATAAAACTCTTGAATTTGAGCAATAACTTGCTGACATTGATCAACACTTAAATGCGGACCAATAGGTAAGCTTAAAACTTCGCGATGAATTTTTTCTGAAATAGGAAAAACTAAATGCTGCATTTCTTGATAAGCCTGCTGCTGATGCGGCGGAATCGGGTAGTGAATTAAAATTTCTATGTTGTGCTCTTGGAGATATTTTTGTAAACGCGTACGTTCGTCACTGCGAATCACAAATAAATGCCAAACATGCTCTTCAGGCTTCAAAACTTCTGGTAACACCAAGGGTAAATTTTTTAACCCCTGAAGATAAAGCGCAGCAATGGCCCTTCGCCGCTGATTCCATGCATCCAAATATTTCAGTTTCACCCGCAATATAGCTGCCTGAACCTCATCTAGACGAGAGTTCACACCTTTAAACTCATTATAATATTTAACCTTTGAACCATAATTACGCAGCGTCTTAACTTTATCTGCAAGCACAGCGTCATTGGTTACTACCGCACCCGCATCACCAAAAGCGCCTAAATTTTTAGTAGGAAAAAAACTAAAACCCGCAGCATCGGCTAAATTACCCGTACGCTTACCTTGATAATATGCACCTTGCGCCTGAGCAACATCTTCAATAACCTTAAGCTGATAACGCTCAGCTAAAGCATTAATCGGCGCCATATCCACAACACGACCATAAAGATGCACCAACATAATCGCCCGCGTTTTAGGAGTAATTGCTGCCTCAATAGCCGCAACATCGATATTATAAGTATGAAGCTCAGGCTCAACAGGAACTAAACTCGCACCCACATAAGAAACTGCCAACCAACCGGCAATATAAGTATTGCTTGGAACAATCACCTCATCACCCGGACCAATATCATAGCCTCTTAAAATTAATTCTAAGGCTTCTAAACCATTACCAACACCTATACAATATCGCGTTCCACAATAGCGCGCAAATTCTTGTTCAAATTGTGTGAGCTCCATTCCTAATAAATACCAGCCTGAATCCATAACCCGAGCAACCGCAGCGTCGAGCTCATGTTTTAATTCAAGATACCCAGAACGTAAATCCGAAAAAATTACCTTTGTACTCAATGTCAAACTCTAATTAATTTCAAAAATTTATCATAATCACGGATATAATCTTGCTCTTCATAATACCCGGCCCCCTCAAGTACGTCAAGAATTTATGGATTTTTAACAAGAAGAGCATAAATACAAAAAATTCTTTTTACCAAACTATTCTGTCATAAAAACCATTCAATGACACGTTGCAAACCAAGATCCATAACCCCTTGAGCCTGCCAACCCAATTCACGCTGAATTTTACTGCTATCAATAGCATAACGCCAATCATGGCCAGGGCGGTCGGTAACAAAAGTTAATAAATCTATATAACGGCCTTGCGCACGTGGTTTTATAGCATCAAGAAGCCCACAAAGCCTCTGCGCCAAAGTTAAATTATCAAGCTCATTATGACCGCCCACATTATAAGTCTCACCCGTTTTGCCTCGATAAAGAATAGCAGCCACTGCCCGACAATGATCATCGACATACAACCAATCACGAATATTGGTACCATCTCCATAAATCGGAATAGGCTGTTCATTTAAACAAGCACGAATCACCGTCGGAATAAATTTTTCTCCGTGCATACGCGGCCCATAATTATTGGAACAATTTGAAAGAGTAGTTGGCAAACCATAGGTATGAAAATAAGCACGAACCAAGTGATCAGAACCCGCTTTGGAGGCCGAGTAGGGAGAATTGGGTGCATATTTCGTTGTTTCAGTAAATGGTAAATCATCCCGCCCCAACGTACCATAAACTTCATCAGTAGAAATATGATGAAATCGACATTGCTGCGCTTGCCAGTTTTTTTCGGTTAACCAAACTTTTCTTGCAGCTTCAAGCAAGGTATAAGTGCCTAAAACATTGGTCTTCACAAACACTGCCGGATCTTTAATAGAATTATCGACATGCGACTCCGCAGCAAAATGCACCACGGTATCAAGCTCATAAGTACGCAATAATTGCTCAATCAACGCCTGATCATTAATATCGCCTTGTACAAAAATATGCTGCTCTGGACATGGCAAATTTTCTAGGTTTTTTAAAGAGCTGGCATAAGTCAAAGCATCTAAATTAACAATCAATTGTTCCGGATATTGCTGTTGCCAATAATGAATAAAATTAGCACCAATAAAACCGGCACCGCCCGTAACTAATAATTTTTTAGGAGAAAAATTCGCCATTATGAATCCATTAAACTTAATAAATATTGACCATAAGGCAACTTACTATAGCGCGCCGCCAATTTTTTTAATTGGGCAGCATCAATAAAACCCCTACGATATGCAACTTCTTCAGGCGCACCAATATAAAATCCTTGTCGCTCTTGTAACACTCGAATAAATTCACTGGCTTCTAACAGTGACTCATGCGTACCAGTATCCAACCAAGCATAGCCTCGACCTAAGGTTTGCACAGTTAATTGATCTTTTTGCAAATATAAATTCATAAGATCCGTAATTTCTAATTCTCCACGCGCCGAAGGTTTAAGGGATTTAGCCAACTCTACAACGTGATGATCACAAAAATAAAGCCCGGTGATTGCATAATGCGACTTAGGGTTTTTAGGTTTTTCTTCAAGACTCAAAGCCCGCCCCTGCACATCAAAAGTAACCACACCATAACGTTCAGGATCTTTGACACAATAAGCAAAAACCTCGGCGCCTTTTTTTAACTGTACTGCATGCTCTAAAAAAATTGAAAGCCCCTGACCAAAAAAAATGTTATCTCCCAAAATTAAAGCAACTGGACTCTCGCCAATAAAATCAGCACCTACAATAAAAGCATCAGGTAAACCACGCGGCTGCTCTTGAACCAGATAAGTTAAATTTATGCCCCACTCCTGACCATCACCCAACAAATTTTTGAAATTCACCAAATCGCGAGGTGTAGAAATAATCAAAATATCTTTAATCCCAGCAAGCATCAACACTGAAAGCGGATAATAAATCATCGGCTTGTCATAAACCGGCAATAATTGTTTACTCAGTGCCAAGGTCGCTGGATACAAACGCGTACCCGACCCACCTGCTAAAATAATGCCCTTCATAAAAACCACCGCAACGCACAATAGAGCAAGCTTATCATATACTATTCATACTTCAAAATAATCACTTGTTTTAACCCCCATTTGAGTATAAAATCTGCTAACAATAAATAATTTAATTAAGCACCTTATGTCGACAGAAAAATTAATTCAAGAACAAATCAGTACTCACCCTTTGATCATCTATATGAAAGGCACACCCGAAATTCCCATGTGTGGATTTTCAGCCAAAGCGGTTGCTATTTTAAAATCTTACGGAATTCCTTTTGCACATATTAATATTTTAGATTACCCTGAAATCCGCGCGACACTGCCAAAAATGATGAATTGGCCTACGTTCCCTCAAATTTACGTCAATGGCGAATTAATCGGCGGCTGCGATATTTTAGTAGAACTTCATGAAACAAGCGAATTAAAAGATATTTTATCCAAGGTACACGTATCTAAAAATTAGGTGACCATATTATTTTTACTTCTCTCTCAGGCTTAACTGACCAGAATAATTTAAGCTTTAGGGAGAGATGCATTTCGACTTTGAAATCTATTCAAGACAAAAAAAGTTGGCGTCCCCACGGGGATTCGAACCCCGGTTACCGCCGTGAAAGGGCGATGTCCTAGGCCTCTAGACGATGGGGACCTTTATAAAAATTACACTGGTGGAGCTAAGCGGGGTCGAACCGCTGACCTCTTGCATGCCATGCAAGCGCTCTACCAGCTGAGCTATAGCCCCTGCGTAAACCCAACAGGCTAGGCATCTTAAATTGTTCTTTTATTTAAGTCAAGTACTTGTTTTGATGTGTTTTGATGTACTTGTTTTGAATCACACATAATGCGGCTACAATTCCAATTTCAAATTCACATAGCTGAACATTTCAAAAAATTACATTTTAATTAAATATTAGTATATTATTTACTTTTTTTTATATTTAATTTGATTTATAATAACCTAATTTCTATTATTAAGGAAACAAACTATGTGCGCCGCTGCTGCTTCACCAACAAGACCCAGCTTTGAAGCCTATATAGCATTTATATATGCCGAACAAGAAGCAAAACTTAGAGAGGATTTGAATGCTTTCAAAATCGCTTTAAATACTTTTGCGAACACAATTGCAAGCATGGTCCCTAGCGGAACAGAAATTTCGTTACACTTAAAAATTGCCGGAAAAGAGGCAGATCTATTGATAATCTCAGGCACTAATAAAGAAATCACTACGGTAGCTATCGATCAATCCAAGGTAGACTCTACCTACAAAAATCTTGCAACAAAAATAAGTAAAATATTTGGTCTCGTTACAGGCGAATTAATGGTGATCGCAGGAAAATATTCACATAAATTTATATTTGGCATGGCTGACAGCATTGAGAGCCACATGCGTACTCCAAGAATTTCAGGTATAGACCGAGCCACAGGAGGAGTTGGGATCAGCGCGTGCAGCCCCTGGCCAGCCGGAGGAGATCTACCACTTATACGCCTTGCATCTACTGAAGAGCTCACCAGCTTAACAACGCAATTAGAAAAAACAAAGAAAAAAAGCGATGAGCACCATAAAGAACTTCTAAAAGCAAGGGAGGAACTCATAAGACTTAACGCCACAATTGACACATTGAAAAAAGAACTTTCTGAAGCACGCTCTAAAGCAAATAAGGGAACCGCCATCACAGAGGCAACAGCAGCTAAAGAAAAGCATATCTTAATCGCGCGCATTGAAAACTTAACTGCTCAATTAGAAATAGCAGAAGCAAGAACAGCGGCAGCAAATGCAGAAAACCTTACCTTAATCGCTCACATTGAAACCTTAACTACCCAATTAAAAACGGCAGAAGCCTCACTCGTTCTAGAGCGCACAGAAGCAGAGACGAGAATAGCTGTAGCAAGCAAAACAGCCGCACATGCTAAAGAAGAAGCTCAACATATAAAAGCATCTACTGAAAAATATCTAGATACCGTAAGCTCAGAAATCATCTCCTTGAAAGCAGAAATTTTCAGGCTCAGCAAGAATAATGCAAAATTAGCAGCAGATCTTAAAACTGCTGAGCGAGAGAAAGATTTTGAAGCATTAGTCATACTAGCCAAAATGGCTGCCGAGTATGTACGAACTCGCCTCCCCTCCACTGCAACAGCTTCAGCGTCTCCAGCAACCACCTTTAATAACGGTAGTAGCGGCGGAGCAGGAGCAGGCGCACCAGTACGTCCCTACGACCCCAGAAATTATTAATTGGTAGGCACGAGTGGAATCGAACCACCGACCCCCACCATGTCAAGGTGATGCTCTAACCCCTGAGCTACGTGCCTAGCAAGAATGCGAGATTCTACAATACTTCTATACTGCACGCAAGGCGAACAACAAAAACCGCCTTGAATCCTAAAGGCGCTAATGCTACCCTGAAATTAATAAAATAAATTGCATATTTCTGATGGCTTCTTGGTTTTGGTTAGCGCTCTTAGCTTCGATATTTTGGGGGCTCACTTATGTGCTCAATCAATATATGCTGCGCTTTTTAGATCCACTTGCAATATTCTTTTTATCTACGTTTTTTATTGCCTTCATGCTAGCAATTTACTTAAGCTACACTCATCAATGGCAAATAATTTTTCATAAATTTTCAGATCACCCTAAATTAATATGGGCTACTCTTGCTTATACCTTTTTTTATTTCTTAGCGGGATTACTAATTTTAAAAAGCATCCATGCCGGCAATGCTTCCTTAGCCGCCATTATTGAATCTGCTTATCCCTTATTTACCATTCCTTTTGCTTATCTACTTTTACACGAAATCCAATTCAATTGGGGCATATTAACGGGAATGAGTTTAATTTTAGCTGGACTGATAATCGTACAACACACCAATCCCAATTAACCACTTGAATGACGTCGTATAATACCTCGACGATAATTTTTATTTCTACGAAATGCAGGATCAAGCTCGCCACCATAGTTCATGGCATCTTTAAGCTCCTGCAACTTCTGCAGCGTATTGCTTTTTTCAGTGGGCGACAGCCCTTTAAAACTGGCTTGATTAATATAGCGCTCAAGCCCACGCTGCTGCCACATCAAACGAGTTTGAGAAATAATTTGTCGAGAATTTTTGAAGTTTTTTGAAGACATAAGACTATATGATTTGTTCAAACCAAGCTTTATGGCGCTTTTCATCTTCCCAACCCCGTTCAACGATCTCCACGGCATCAGGCCATATTTCAGAATGGTCACATACGCGCTCATACGCAACATTGGTATCAACCTCATTGCTACGCATAGCCATCAAAAGCGCTTTATCACCCAAAATATTTGCAAGCGCGACTTTGCCTTTAGTAAGCCACTGTTTAGCATCAGGGCCTGTAGGAATAGGCAATTTACGAGTGGCTAACAATTGTCCTAACTCTTTAACGTGCCGCTCATGGTCCGCCTTAAATTTCAACAATTGAGACTCAAACTCTGCTGATTCTAAACGTGCTATCGCCATATTGTAGGCCTCGATTGCATCATAATCTAACTCTAACAAAGAAATTAAAGCATCTGCAAAATTTTCTTGTAATCCGACTAATGTTGTCATAAGCGCATCTCCTCTTTTGTTTATTAACAATAGACAAAAAAATTTGAAAAATAAAAACCAAGAAACGCTAACAAAAAATGTGAATTAACAATTTGCTTTACTACTAAGAAGGTTTAAAAAACCCCTTGAACACCACTTACATTTTTAGAATAACATAGACCCACTGTAGAAACAAGAGACGTAGCGGCGAAACTTTATCTGACAATAGTATCAAGCTGCGCAATCCACACCAAATGCTGATCCTGATCAGCCTCACGCAACAAAATCTTAAAACCATATTGATATAAATATTTTTCATAAATCTGAGGATCTAAACTATAAAATGACAATTCTTGATTCAACATCCCGTTATCTTTACCTTCATAAGCAGCAGCACCCGTAGTAAATTCGAGAATACCGCCTTTTTTTAACCAGCTTGCGAAACGTGCAATCACAGCACCATGATCTTCTGAAGGCACATGAAAAAGGCACCACCACTCTACAACAGCATCATAACGCTCTGTAATATTAACAGTACGTACATCACCATAGATGCATTCCATGGCAGGATAATTTTTTTGAGCAATCTTCAGCAACTCTTTAGAACCATCAACGCCCACAACTGTAAAACCCTGCTCCATCAAATAAGCAGCGATAGGAAATCCAGATCCGCAACCAACATCGAGGATTTTGGCAGGCGGCGTTAAATAACTGATCAACAAATCCAAATATTTTTTTTCAGTATTAAATTCAGAACGCAGCTTCGCAAAATCTGCCGCGATCAGGTCATACTGCTCCCCTTGATTACTCATACCACACCAAACTAATTTTGACTGCCACTATACTTCAAAGCTTGTTGCACCCACGTTTGCGCTAATTGTTGAAACTCCGCTGAAGTACTAATTTGATTACTAAAATTACTGCTGCTAATGGTACTCACCGTTCCACGCAACAACTGGCCATTGGTGCTATCTACAAATTTTAATTCTACCACCATCGCAGGAACTTTTTGTTCTAAGCCCGTCGCTTTAGAAGCAAGCTTAATCGCTGCAGAAATAGGAATTAAATTCCAAGGCTTCATACCACTGCCCTGAAGCTCAGCGCCGGTAATGGCCACGCTCAAGGTCGCAACCCCGGGCCCAGGTACAGTAGTTATAGGAATTTTACGTTGGACAATTTGTCGAATACCATTATCAAGGCTAGCACGCGCAGCTTCAATTTGATCATTCGTAACTCCATTGGCATCCGCTGTTTGATATAAAATTACCGGTTGCACAATCACCGCATGATAATTAGCACGGGTAAACATAGGATTGGTATAACTATAAACGCTGATGCCCTGAACATTACTCGGCACAGACACAGGTTTTAACAAACTATAATCCGGCAAAAATCCTGAAGGCTTGCTGTTAACACCTTGAGCAGCACAAGCACCAAGTAATACACTAAAACCCGC
This sequence comes from Gammaproteobacteria bacterium, assembly GCA_020050355.1. Classification (GTDB taxonomy): domain Bacteria; phylum Pseudomonadota; class Gammaproteobacteria; order Francisellales; family CACEW01; genus CAIQBE01. The sequence goes on from JAGVKT010000029.1 coordinate 22,305, forward strand.
AACCATTAAAATTTGCGCACTAACTTTTTTGAATGATAAATTCATTATATTCTGTCCTCAGGCTGTTAGTTATTCAGTAGAGTTATTTTTTCATAACTCATCACAAAAACAAACACAATCATTAATAAATACAATCAAATAACTATGGGTCAAGACCGACATGAAATTCTATGCGTCCTCGAGTAATTTTAACAGCAGTGCTTAATGCTGCTTCAGCTCTCTTCTTAAGCTCAGGCTGTGCACTCGCTTCAACCTCACTCAATATTCTTTGCCAATTAGAGGAGGGAGTACGTAATGCGCTCATAAAAGACATAAACAAACATGGGGAAAATTCTTTACGAATACATTCCTCCATCTCAGCCTTAAAAATTGCACTTGGAGCTAAACCTGCTTTATTTACATCAAAACTTGCAGGAGGCAAAGCGCATAAAAATTTAAACAATGGCTGCAGCAAAAGCCTAAAAGAGGCCAGCTCCTTAGGATTGTCAGTTTCAAAAACTAGTTTCTCAGTGAGAAGTTTTTTCATTTTTTCATATTGAACAAGATCTGGATATGCAGAACTTAATAACAGCGCTTCAAAACATGCTCGCCCCCCAGAAGTACGCACAGCTCGACAAGCAGCATGCACTGGGGTATCCCCCGCTGCATCTTTGATATCAAAACTAGCTTCTTTCTTCACAAGCTCAGCAACAATCTCCGGTTTGCATGCCAATATCGCCTGATGTAAAAGCGTAGCACCAGTGACGGGATCTCGAGCATCCACACAGCTCCCCCCGCCCATACGATCCTTTTCAATTGAAGCACCAAGCAATAGTATATTCCCAGAAGCTACTGCATGCCTTGCAACCTCATCGTCAGGCCACCCGCGCGCAACCACCATAGGTGCTTCAAACCCTGCTCCTGCTGCTGCAGCCATATGCCACCTCCTAGCTTAAATGAAATATCCTGCTAGATTATAACAAAGAGTTAGAAATTCGCATTTTCAAGCATATTTGCTATATTATTCCTTTTGGAACTAAAAATGTCTACCACAATCGAATCAGCTGCGCGCAGCAACCACCTCGCCTTTACTCAGGCAGAATTTATGAAAAGCTGCGCGCATAAAATCAAACCCTATGGCTTTCAGCATTTTAGTTATATTCGCATTCTTGATCATCAAGAACGCATCTTAATCACCAGCGATCCCGCTTATTCAGAACTTTCTATCACTAAAAAATTCCACACCTATGCTTTTTTTGGCCCTCGCGATTTATATACGGAGGGCATGTTTTTAATTGATTTTTTAGATTTAGGTGAAATAAAAACCGCCCTAAGCGCTCATGATATTAACATCGGCTGCATCATCATTAAAAAACGTAAAAACTACACCGACCATTACAGCTTTGGCACAGCGAAACGCACCCCTGGGCTCAATAATTTTATCATCAATAATCTTGATCTTTTTGAAGAGGTCATTGAAGAATTTCACGCGCGTGCTGAAACGTTAATTAAACAGTATCAAAAAAATACACTTTTATATCCTGCAAGCATAGACACGACAGGCTTGACTGATCCAAATTCACGCAACATAAACACCCAAAATATATTCACCCTACGTGAACAAGAAATTTTACGTTATATCAAAAAAGGCTTGAGCAGCAAGCATGTTTCACAAAATTTAAATATTTCTCATCGCACCGTCGAAAAACATCTTGAAAATATGCTCATAAAAACCAACACGCACTCACGCATTCAGCTCTTAGCAAAATTTAAAAGTTAAGTATTATTTTCTGCCGCTGCTTCAGGGGTTTCTAAAGAATCCAACTTTAAGTTAGCAAATACAATAGCCAACGGCATAGCAACATCCTTTTCTGATTCTGAAGCATGCTTTGGTAAGTTATCCTGCAAATAATAACCAGATGCCAAGACCTCGCTCAAAGGTTCTACAAAATAATAAGCTTTAAGCTCAGCTTTCAATGCTTCCGTTACCAGAACATATTTTCTCAGTTCTGTTAAAACTTTAACCCAAAAGCTTACATGAGAACCACGCGTAAGCAGACGAGTAGCATAAACTTGTTGCAGTATAAATTCCAAAGAAGGACGATAAGCACCTACGCCCACTTGAAAGCACGCACCAAACTGAAATAACGTTTCAAACAAATCGGTCCAACCAAGTTCAATTATCGCATAAATTAAAGGTTTCTTAGCAAACTCAGGCATAGTGGGTACCACCGCTTGCACATCAGCACCTCGAATTAACAAGGCTTTTATTTTTCCGATATCAGGCATAACCTCCGAGGCAATGATCCTTGCAAGCTCGAGCGTAGCATCAACCCAAGCGAACGTGGAGGCTCTCATTAACCTACAAATAACTCTTCTGTGCCAATTCCAATTCACACTATCTTTAACCTTATAAAGCTCACACTCGCCACTAGATAATTGCATCAGTAAAGCAAGCTTATCAATGCCTGGCCTTTTATCAAAATCAAATTGACCCATGAGGTAAAACAATACCTTAACCGTAGCATCCGGACATTTACGCTTCTGTAAAACCCTACGAATAAGAAAATTAAAAGCGGGATTAAAGCCACGCAATAAAGCACCATCTAATAAGGCTTTAGGATTTTTTGCCAACAAGGTTTTATCAAGTTTATATTCATAAAGCGCCAAATAAAACCCCCATAAACCATCTAAAATAGCCACATCAGGATTATCATATTTTAAATCACGATAACGATACGCCTGTACACTACCATTCTTAAGTGAAATAAAAAATTCCTCTTTTATACGCTCATATTCTCTTAAAAGTGTATCTTGACCCTCTTCAACATTGAGATCACTTAAACTACCATCTTCAAAAAAAGTAGCTAATTTATCAAAGATTGTTGCTAAGGATAAAATGAATTGATCTTTATTGGTATTGTCTCTTGAAAACTCTAGTGAAATTTCTTCTGCAAGCTGCATTTGTATGAGCTTCATTCCAGGAATTTTACGACCAAGCCATTCAAAAACAATTTTATCTAATTCTAGTTTCCTTAAAATCAGCAGCGTCGACAATTTAATTCTGCGATCTTTAGAAAACAACAAATGAAAAAACATATGAAAAAACTCTGGCGCATTTTCTTTATTAATTGCAACCGTGGGCTCACACATGAATAATCGAATCAACATAAATAACAACCAACGATCATTGTCAACCCGCGGTGGCAACAAACTAGATACCCCTGGATTAACCAACGCCTGCACGCTTTGTGAAGCGCCGGTGGCTGCTGGCGCCGGTGGTGAAAACCACCTTTTGACACGCGCACAAAAATCCCAGATATATGCTTCCACACGCATAAAAAAAGTAGCTCTAAACACTGGCGCTTCCAAACTAAGACGCCGCGCCAAACAAGAATAAAAATAAGCACAATTTTGATGCGCCCGCTGCCGGTCAAAATCAGCCGCAAACTGATATACTTCAATTGCAGCACTAACTGCTGAAGCACCTAAGAGCCGTCTGTGTGCGCTAGCTTGAGTTATTGCGCTGGTTACAGTTTCTAATTCATAAGCAACTTCTGAATCTGCAACACGACCTTCTAGCAAAGCTGCGCTATATTGAGGATACGCCATCATGCCAACCACAGAAACCTGCCCTTCTGCCGGAACAATTTTATCAGCACTAAATTGCGCCGCTACAACAACAGACTCTCCTGATTCATTTTTTTTACGCGTTGCATTGAGGGTGGTAATAAATTGCAAATCATTTTTAAATCCTTGATCATTAAGCCAGCTCACCAAAGAACGCAAACGCCGCTCTACAGCAAGCGGATCCGTTTTAATTTCATCCGACCACCTCGACCACAGAGCATTGCGCATCTTTTCTTTATAATCTCCTCGCAAAAATCTAATCACCATCAAAGCTACTTGAGTAGCAGTCCAAACTACTGGCACGCCTAAAGTAGGCGCAGTAACAAATCGTGTGATTCCGAAAGGCAACACTCTTAAAACATCACGCGTAAGCTGATAAGAGTAATAACCCTCAATACTAGTAGTACGCTCAAGCTGCCCTAAACTTGAGTCGATGACTATAGATAAAGGAGTCATAAAAACATCAATGATTCTTGGAAATAGCGCATCATGCGGCCCACCAAAAAACGTCTCCAAAGTTTTCCAGATATAAGACCGATATTTTAACAAGTTCGCCAAAGTTCCTTTAGCAGGGCTGGTCAAATCTAAACGACACTCAATAGCTTCTAAACCAAAATCAGCTATTAACCACCCCGCATTTTCAAATTTTTTTAAATTATTTAAATTATAAGAATCCCTATGCAACCATGCCTGCCCATCAAGCAGAAATTCCCTTAATTCCTCACCCAACATTTTTTGCTGCGTCGCACTTGCAAAAGGATAAAAAAGTAAATGAGGCAATACATCATGATCCAAGCGCTGAACTATCTGCACAAGATTTACCACTCTATTCATACTAAGAGCAATAAATCCAGCATTACCATGCGCACACTCTAACATCACACTTTTAAATAAAGCGAGCACTTGATTGGTAACTGCTAAATTAATTTTTAATTGCACTTTATCAAGCTCATACCTTAAATCAGGATCATCATGATCTGAACATGCCTTAATCAATACAGCTCGAGCCTTATCCAGTTGTTGGTGATACACACAAACCTGGCTTTTTAATATCGCGCCACGCACGGGGTTTCTCAAAATTAACGCTTCAAGTGAACAATCTATCTCGCTAAAACGTTTTAACTTAAATAACGCCCATACCCTAGATGTTAAAACTTCTTCGGGTAATAAAAACTCACCCTCGCCAAATTCATCCAAAAATTTTTGTGGTTGCCCATGCCAAAGTTGCGCATACGTTGCTTTGAGCAATTCGATAAGATCATTATATTCTCTAGTACCCAGAAGCGGATTAGAAACCAAAATCAATTGCAATTCACCAATACTCGCTTTCGTTGCCGTAGCAATAAGTGCCCGTCCTTGGGCGAGGGCTTGCTCCTTAAAGTAAACCAAAATGTCCTGTAACTCTTGCTGCTGCTTAAGATGGTGCGCAACAGCTTCCGTATCGGCTTCTTTTGGTACTGGCACAGTACTAAAAGTCTCAGCTATTTCTTTAAGCGCAACACAAATATCATGAAGCGCCACACCTTGTTGCTGCTGGGCCAAAGCTTTACCTCGAACAGCAAATAAATGCAACGGATCCTGCCGCAAAACCTGCTCGAAATGCTTAAGCGCCAAATCAAAGCGCTGCTCACTGAATTCACAAGCGCCTTTAAAAGCATTGGCTTCAATATGTTCAGGAGCAGCTACTAATATCTGTTTCGCTACAATCAACGCCGCTGCTTTTCTATCAAATTCTTCCAACCAGGACATCTGCAATTCTAATATTCCTAAATTATTTTCGGTTAATGCTAAAATTTCTTTGGTTGCCACTAACGCAGCATCAAGACCCTCTGCCCCAATGGCAATAGCCGCAAATGCTTCAGCAAGATATCCATTAATTTTTTTATTCTTTTCGATAGTAAGGACAAGCTCATCATGCCATTCTTGCAAAAACGCATCTTGAGGATGAATGGCGCGCGCAGAATCTACATGAGCTAACGCCGCAACATAATTAGGGACTTTTGTCTGTGACTCATACTCATCTAGCGCAGCTTTAACATATAATTCAACATGCTGTGTTTTAAAATTTTCCACAAATTCTTTGAGGTTTACTTTATCTTCATCAATATAAGCGATCACAGGCTTACAGAGGGGCTCAAATCTATGAGCTTTTGGAGAATTTAAACGTTTGTTATTCTCATAAATCCCTCGCTCATGCGCTGCTTCAACGGCTGTGACTGCAGATAAAACTGACTCATAAAGCGCTGTTTTTTTATCAAGGTCATCTTCAGCATTATAGGCATCATACAGTTCAGACAGTTTAGCTTTAAAGTGCTCAACATGGCGAATATCGCCGTTAGTCTTAGCAGCCATACCCTCAAGCTCTGCCTGCCGAATTTTTTCTAAATGCCTCACTTGATGACTAAAAAGACCTATAGCCGCCATAAATACCAAACCAACACCGAAAGCGCTAGAACCCAAACCAAACTTTAAGGTAACTGCACCCCAACCAGGACCACCTGCGATCGAAAATTTACCAAGCCAATCAGGAATTTTTGGGCCTAAGGGAGGCGGAGGCAAAATTAAAGGCGCTACAGTATCATAAGCTGCAGGTTTACGAGCCAAAGAATATTGAGCCAAAGCAGATGTATTTATATCTCCTCTATATCGGGAAAAATCTCTAGACAGTAAATGCATATCTCTCGACGGCATTATTAGATCAACACCTTCAAGCGATATTCGTGCTTCTAAATCCAGAAAATTAGATAACCTTGGCTGTTGTGCCACTGCCTCAAGCGGCGTGGACCAAAAAGAAGACAAAGCAGTACAGACACGCCCAAACATATCAGCAACGGCAACAGCCTCACTCATATCCTCAGCCAAAGAATCTCCAGCTAAAACTGTTGTAAGCATAAAACTATTTCTTTCATCAGGAACGGTATCTAACAGCGCTCGCTCCCGTGCAACAGCGCTATCTCTAAACCTCTGCATATTTCTAAAACTATAATCAACCTGAGTAAGATGACAAGCACCTTCAAATCCCATAAAAAGAGGTTCAACTATAAGCCAACTCAAAACCTTTTTAGCAAAAAGAGGAATTTTAGCAGCACCATATGAAAAGCGATAATCCCCCATCACTGAGGTCATCACACCTATGCGCTGTGCAGCATCAACCAATGCGGAAATGCTCACATCAGGAGCAATGCTTCTATTAATCAAATCTGTAAAAGGACCTGCCAAAATTTCCTCTGAATAACGTTGATGCAAATCGGGTACTACCGCATTTATACCAGAAGCAGCAAGCTCCAGCGCTGCATAACCAGGAACAATCGCCGTCAAAATTTCGCTCGCAGCCTTATCTGCCAAAAATTTTCCGACAAATTTAACTGGGTTTTCTTTAATCTCTTCTTCAGAACTCAGCAGCATCCAGAAAATTTTATTAAGTTCAAACGCATTACTCACACGCGCATCACTTAAAAAAGAATCTCTAAAAGTAGGATTCTTGCTTAAAAGTTTATAAAATTTAGCCACAAGATTACTAAGCTCAGAAGCTCTAACCAATTCAGCATGTCTACGGCTTGCTTCTGCATCTGCTCGCACCTCAGAATCAGCTAAATACATAAATAAACTCCGGAGTAAAATAAATATCATTATTAAGATTTCAAGAGCATAAAACCATACGTAAAACTACGTATTTAGACTGGTTATTGTGTTGTCCGCAAAATGTGATTATAATGTGCGACATTGTGAATGGAGGTCTTATTTACCAGTAAGGAAATTGGGACGGTTTTGCTAAACTACAAGAAGTTTCAAAATCCACTCTCACCTGAAAAATAAAGACTGCACAATCCTGGCCGGGTAGCAAAATGGTTATGCAGGGGCCTGCAAAGCCCTAGACGCCGGTTCGATTCCGGCCTCGGCCTCCATGCTTTTCAAAGCGACAAGTTCTAGCCCGGGTGGCGAAATAGGTAGACGCAAGGGACTTAAAATCCCTCGACCCTTATACGGTCATGCCGGTTCGATTCCGGCCCCGGGCACCAATTTCAAAGGATTTTAATTCTTATAACAGCTATAAAAAAATCTATGGGGTACTGTCTTGGGTCTTTCGAGTCTTTGGGTCTTTCCCAATTATGTTTAACTATCCGGAATAATTTACGCAATGAGGATTAGCTTTCAAAATCGCAGCATAATCCCATAAGTGTCATCCTGTGCTAAATCGCTCCGCGATTTCCACAGGATGACACTTACGGCGTGGTGCTGTGCTTGAAAGCTAATTTCATTTCGACTTTTGATGCACTCTTTAAATTAATGTCTTGATGACCTTAAGTGCGCCAAAAACTTAATATTTATCGGGCATGCTTTAACCTTGCCCTTTTTTATTCCGGACAGTTAAACCAATTATGGGGGCACTCGCTTTAACTACATAATACTCTAACTCTTAATCTATAATTTTCAAAGCACTTAAAGCCATATTTTACAAAAAATAACCAATATAATTTAATTTAAATCTTGTGTTATTGCGACATTTATAAATGTATCTAATTTGTCACAATAACACATTATTTTTATTTACTCCTGTATATAGTTGCGTCCGTTTCATAACCACCTCCATCGTGAACTATAAATCCGAACAGTTTATTTGTTCTCTATAAGGCCTCAAGCAACTACTTGTGACATTTCCTGCCGAGGAGTATACTTTAAATGTAGCGATTTTTTTTCAACAGCTATATTTCTTTTCATAATCATTCATATATTCATAACTACAAAATTTATTAATTTTACCTTGCAATCAGCATTAGAACACATCGCAGCTTTTTCATTTTAATTAAAAAAGGAGCAAAAAAATGTCAATAAGAGCCTGTAATAAAAATGTCGTAACTGTCACAGAAGATGCTAATTTAAATGAAGTAGCAAAATTAATGCATGATAAAAATATTGGTTCAGTCGTGATCATTGCCCACAAAGATAATCCTATTCCCAAAGGCATCATTACCGATCGTGATATTGTCACACGGATTATTGGTGAAGAAGTTAAGCTTGATGAGGTGAGCATAAAAGACGTTAGTTCACAGCCTTTAGTAGTAGTGAAAGAAGAGCAAAATATGCAAGAAACCTTAGACGCTATGAGCAAAAATGGCATACGTCGTGTGCCTGTTATTAATAAGGAGGGTAAACTTGTAGGTTTAATTAGCCTTGATGATTTATTGATAAATCTGATTGAAAAACTTAATAGCTTAAGCATGCTTTTAAAAAAGCAAATTGCTTAATTTCGAGAGCTTTTGAAGATATTAAAACCTAAAGTAAATAGGAGGTAATATGACCCAAGGTGATAAATCAAAATATACAGAAAAACAAAAACGCCAAGCAAAACATATTGAAGAAGGCTACGAAAATCGAGGAGTATCAGAGCCAGAAGCAGAAAAACGTGCTTGGGCTACAGTCAATAAAATGCATGGTGGCGGTAAAAAAAGCGGTTCTGGGCGAGGTAAAGAAATCAATAAAGCATCTGCGCGTAGAGGCGGTCAATTGTCGCATCGATCAAAGCAGATAGCATAAAATCCTTTACTGTTCCAAATTACTAAATATCAAACTATCCTAATAGCGGCTGCTGTGCCTCGGCAGCGGCAACTCCCGAATAACGAGCAACACCAGAGGCTGCACCAACACCCGCTGCCTCTTGAACAGGAATAATGCTCTCGGGAGGAATACCATAGCTCCATGCCAATAGCGCAGATCGGCGCCGAACGTAGGCGTGTGTACTCACAAATTCTCGTATTACTGCCATTTTGAGATCAGCATCGTTAATAACACCACCAATATTTAATTCAGTAATATTCAATACCGGCGCATCACGCGGTTTAAAAATTGTGAGCGCAGCCTTAAGATCTGGCTGTAAAAAAGCGTCTCTGATTTCTGAATAGGGAGAGCGATTATAGATTCTCTCGCTTACAAATAAGAATTCAAGCGGGGATAATCTTTTTAATAAACCTGAAGATAAGAACATCAAAAAAGCAAATAATGCGAGCAATGCTAGGTGCGCTGTCTTTGACGAAGCTGCCATAGCAGTAGCCAACAAACCAATTTCTGGCTCTTGCATAATAACAATAGCATCTTTACCAAGAAAACATTGGGGCAATGAAGAATTCAAGGCGCATAGTGAAGAAAATTGTTGATGATAAGCCCAATCATAACCACTTTGAACAGTAATAGCGGGAACACAATCTCTGGAGAGGGCAACAAGACCAGCAATATCCAGTGAAACTAACATCAAGGCAGAAATAACATTACATAGATGATAAGGGATGATATCAAGTCGAAGCAAATTTTCCATCACAACATCACGCCAAGAAAAACCCTTACCCGGATAATGCACTAAACTAAAAAACAACAACACTAGAGCGAAAACCGGAAAGATAAATAGACATTGCATAGCCATTCCAAAAGAAGTGACATTAAAAATAGATGCACCAGCAGCGCAATATATTTGACGGCAATAAGTAGTATTACCTACGTTAAAATCTCTATCTGCATTGTTTCGAGCCCGCGGTTGCTCCAAAGCATAATCAAAAGAAGTTTCATAAATGATATTCGCCATGCTTAAAGACCACGTAATGATTGAAAAAATAGCAAAAATTCCACATATTTTTGCATTAAATTGCTCATTCCTTTCACTCTTTTCCAAAAGCAATGGCAATTTTTCTGGCCAATTTATAAGCTCCTCAGGATTTTTAAAAATCCTGACAAGCACTTTGTCGTGCCTTCCAATGATTGATAACCGTGCAGCACATTCGGCATTTAATTTTCGTCTTTCAATTTCTCTTATATAGCACATAAAATCACCAATCTCTCAGAATTAAAATCATAAATATAAATTCACATTATATTATATTTTTCTTTATACACAAAGACACCCGGCTCCACTTAGCAGAAAGCAGATTGAAAGATTACTTAGCCAAAATTCAAATTAAAAATTAATGCTTGAGTGATATATCAAAAATGACTGCCTTATTCAACAGCAATAGATTCATAAAAAAAGGACTATCTTTCGAGGCACCCTTAAATTACCCTAATAGCGGCTGCATTGCCTCAACAGCAGCAACTCCTGGATAACGAGCAACACCAGAGGCTGCACCAGCGCCCGCACCCGCTGCCTCTTGAACAGGAATAATGCTTTCGGAAGGAATACCATAGCTCCATGCTAATAACGCAGATCCGCGCCGAACATAGGCGTATGTACTCAAAAATTCTCGTGTTATTACTCTTTTAAGAGACTCATCATTAACACCACCAATATTTAATTCAGTAATATTCAATACCGGCGCACCACGCGGTTTAAAAACCGCGAGCGCTGCTCTAAGATCTGGCTGTGAAAAAGCGTCTCTGATCTCTGAATAGGGAGAACGATTATAGATTCTCTCTCTTAAAAATAATGATTCAAGTGGGGATAATTTTTTTACTACACTTGAAAATAAAAACATCAAACAAGCAAATAATGCCAGCAATGTTAAGTGTACTGCTTTTGACGAAGCTGCCATAGCAGTAACCATTAAATTAATTTCGGAAAATGAATTTTGTGGAATAATAGCAGTCGTATTTTGTGGATCAAGAAAGCATTGCAGCAACGAGGGGTCAGCTGCACATCGCAAGCCAAATTGTTGATGATAGGCCCAATCATAGCCATTTTGAATAGTGGTCTTAGAATCTAAATCTCTAGAGGTGATAACGAAACCACTAATATCAAGAGAAGCTAGCAACAAAGCCGGAATAACATTGTGTAATAAATGATAAGGAACAATAACAAGCCGAGGCAAGTATTTTTTATAATCAGCATCTTTTTTATCACGATAATAAAATCCCTCACCCAAATAATGCGACACACTTAAACCAACAAAAAACAAAAAAAATACCGGAAAAATACACAAAGACTGTACAACCATAAAAAAAATAGTAATATTAAAAAAAGATGCCACTCCACAATTTATTTGAGCACAATACATATTGTCAGCGGCCATAAAATCTCTATCTGCATCTGCTCGGGCTTGAGGTTGTTCCAAAGCATAATCAAAAGAATTTTCATAAAGAATATTCAATATACTTAAAGACCATGTAATAAGTGAAACAAGAAAAAGAATCCAATAGATTTTTGCATTAAATTGATTATTCTTTTCCCTCTTCTCCAAAAGCAATGATAATTTTTTTGGCCAGTTAATAAGCTCATGAGGATATTCAAAAATCCTGAGAAGTACTTGATCATGTTCTGCAATCAATGACAGACGTGCAGCACTTGGATCACTTAATCTCGACCTGCCAATCTCTCTTGTAGAAGGCATAAAATCCTCCGCTACTCCAAATTATTAAATATCATTATCCTAATAACGGCTGACTTGCTCCAGCAACAGCAATTCCCTCATAACGACTACTAGGGGCTATATCAACAGCAGTTATTTCTCGGGCAGAAGGCTCAATGCTTTCGGGAATACCATACCACCATGCTAACAGCGCTTCTCGACGTCGAACATAGGTATGTGTACCCAAAAACTCCTGCTTTACTGCCTCTTGAACTCTAAGATCTGTAGAAATATGAGCAAAAACATTTGCCCTTTGCAATATCACAAGGGCTTCATTAGGATGTGGCTGCGAAAAGGCATCACTAAACACCGAATAGGGAAAATGATTATAAATTCTCTTTTCTAGAAATAATGCTTGAAGAGGGGTTGGCTTTTTTAACATGAGTGAAAATAAGACCATTAAAACAGCTAATAACGTTAACAATGCCAAATGTACTGTTCTTGATGAGGCACCCATAGCAGTAGCCATCAAATTAATTACTGTCGACGGATCTGGCGGAATAATAATGAGCTTGTCTGATCCAATACTACATTGCGGCAATGAAGCATCAGACTTACATAGCCAACCAAATTGTTGCTGATACGCCCAATCATAGCCATCCTGAATAGTATCAGCGGGAACACAATCTCTAGAAACTAAAGAAAAAGCAATAATATTTAAGGAGAGCAACACGACGCTAGGGGCAACATTCCTTAGATGGTAAGGAGTAATGTCAGTTTGAGACAAGGCGTCTTTATAATTATAAATACTCATAAGCGAACAATAGAATCCTTTACCCGAATAATGCACCTTATTAAAACCCAACAACACAAGGAGGAATAACGGAAAAATACATAGAGACTGCAGAACCATAATAACAGTGGTGCCATTATAAAAAGGTGCTAAGGCACAAGGTATTTGCTCACAGTAAGTATTATTACCTACCATAAAGTCTCTATCTGCATCTGCTCGAGCTTGAGACTGATTCAAAGTATAATCGAATGTAGTTTCATAAAGGATATTTGCTATGCTTAAAGACCACATAATGCTTGAAACAATAACAAGCATCGCATATATTTTTATGTTAAACCTATCATTTTTTTCTAAAAGCAATGATAATTTTTTTGGCCAATCTATAAACTCATAAGGATATTTAAAAATCCTAGCCAACACTTGATCATATTCTGCAATCATTGATAACCGGGCAGCACGTTCGGCCTTTAATCTTCGTCTTTCATCTTCTATTGCAAAATACATAAAATAAACAATCCCTCAGAATTAAAATAATAAATATAAAATTACAATTATACTATATATTCATTTATACAGGAAGATACCGCTGATAAATCTAAAGCAGAAGATATATTTAGAATATCATTGAGACATATTTCGAAGTAAATTAACATAAAAATTGATCTTTAAACTATCTTAATAGCGGCTGGCTTAATCAAGCAGCAATATAAATTCTCTCAATTTCATTATTCTTCTTCTGAGTAGACTTTATTTAACACGCTATCTATAAACTGCTTTGCCTGAATTAAAGCAGCCTTATTAATTCCCGGATCAATGCCTTGCTCTAAAAAATACTGAATTACTTTTTCCGTTATGACATTTCCCTTAGAGCCTGGCACATAGGAGTGATTACTGACAGGGTCAACAAGCGCTGATTCAAAGCTGCTTACACCAAACTCTTTAAATGCGACATCAATATTTGCAATAGCGCATCCATCAGTATCGTGGAAATGACCAGCCAACTTGCTTACATCAAATATCATAGTAAGCTCTTTAAAAAGCTGACGGATTTCATTTGGTGTGGCTTTTCCTGTAGTATCTGCAAGAGTAATTTTATCACAGCCTAAATCTAGTAATTTTTGCGTTAATTTTACAACGTGTTGTACAGATACCTTACCTTCATACGGACAATTAACAATACAAGATATACAACCACGAACTTTCATTTGCTGCGCCTTTGCCTTGGCAATTATAGGCGCCAAAAGAAATAAATTTTCAGCGATGGCGCAATTATTAATTTTTTGTGAAAAACTTTCAGATGCCCCAATAAACACAGCAATTTCTTTTACCCCAGCTTTTAAAGCATCTTCTAAATTATTTAAGTCATTTATTATAACCATATAATTCACATCTGGCTTTTTATCAATTGCAGTGAAGACGTCATAATGATCTGCCAATTGCGGCATCCAGGTTGATGGGACAAAACTCGTGACTTGAATAGTTTTGTAGCCGCATTTTGAAAGTAGATTAATCCAAGTAATTTTATCCTGCGTCGAAATAAATTTTTTTACGCTTTGCAAACCATCACGTGGCCCAACTTCAATAATTTCAATTTGGCTCATAAGCACTGAAATCACAGTCTAGATAAGTTAGCAGAACATGCTATGCTAATATAAAATCATTGTCTATACCAAACGCATTTCAAAATGCGAAGATTATTACTGCTGGAGAAAAAAAAGATGTCAACAACTCTATTAATTAATGGAAAATTATTAGATCTAAATAAGCAAATATTAAGTCCTATTTCAATATTAATTAACAACAATATTATTGAAGTTGTGAGTAATAAAGAAATTAAAGCTGATAAAAAAATGAATATCATAGATATTAAAGGTAAAACTTTAATGCCAGGACTTATTGATGCGCATATTCATGTTGCAAGCCCTAGCATTAACCTAATGACAGATAAATATCCAGAAACATTTATTGGCATTCAAGCAGAAAAACATCTAGAAAAAATCCTTGCACGAGGCTTTACCTCCATAAGAGATGCGGGCGGGGAATTATACGGAATTGCAGAGGCTGTAAAAGCAGGACTTTTTCAATCCCCAAGACTTTTTTATTCAGGTAGAGCAATTAGTCAAACTGGAGGTCATGGTGATTTCCGCCATGCTAATGCGCCTTTTATGCCCTGTGGCTGCTGTAACTCTGGGAGTGTACTTAGCAGAATAGCCGATGGCATTACTGAAGTCCGTAAAGCAGTTCGAGATGAATTTCGTAAAGGTGCCACCCAAATTAAAATTATGGCTTCTGGCGGTGTAGCCTCCCCCAACGATTCAATATGGGATTTACAGTATTCAGCAGAAGAACTTGCAGCTATTGTCGAAGAAGCACATGCAAAACATTCTTATGTTATGGCACATGTATTTAGCCCTGAAGGTATTGTGCGCTGTATTAATGCGGGTATTCGCTCTATTGAGCATGGCTTCATGTTGGATAAACCCACTGCCAAATTAATGAGAAAAAAAGGTGTTTATCTTGTACCAACTTTGACAATTACTGAGGTTTTTGAGCACCGAGGCAAAGAATTTGGCGTTTCAGAATCAAATATAGAAAAATTGCGCAGTATAAAAGTGGCTATAATTGAGTCACTTAAACACGCTCAAGCACATAAAGTTAAAATGGGGTTTGGTTCTGATGTCTTTGGCAACGTTATAGATGAACAATCAAGGGAGTTTTTACTGCGTTCACAATATCAAAACCCTGCAGAAGTCATTCGTAGCGCTACAGAAATTAATGCAGAGTTGATGCAACAAAAAGGAAAAATTGGTGTAATTGCAGAAGGCGCCTTTGCCGATATTATCGCCGTTGATGGCAACCCATTAAAAAATATTGCCCTGCTTGCAGGCCAAGGTGAGTCTATTGATTTAATTATGAAAGATGGAAAAATTTATAAAAACACCTTATGAAAAGCATTTAGAGATTAAAAGCAAGGCGCCAGCTCAAACTAAGGTCACCCAAAGTTATTAGAATGGTAAGCCAGAAAAAAAGGTAGTATCCCTAAGAAAGATAAGCCTATCACCAAGTGACAACATCTGTCTAATTTGATTTATTCTTTCCTTTTGGTCTTCAAATGCAAGAAGTTCATCTAAAGATTGTGGTAATACACAAAAGTATATAGATTTATCCGAAAGACAAACACGCAATGCCTCACGTAACTTATCACTATCACGACTACCCATAAAAAGGCCACTATCTGCCAAAACGTAAATTTTAGGACTAGAAGAAGCAACTGGACCTATTTCAGCACCGGCTGCTGCAAGCATATTATATCTCCTTAATATTAAATTTAATTAGAGCCACTTGCAAAATTATTTAGGCAAGATCTCAATAAAAATTTTCTAAAGAGGCCCGGATTAAACAAATAATGCCCCATCTTGACGCCTTAACATACGCTCAAAATAGTCAAGGTCATTTAAAGCCGAGTGGGATCCTAATACCGCTCATTTAAGAACATTAATTGAAATAATTATAAGCTTCACCGGGGGCCAGAATGCGAACCTGGAGTACTAAAAAGGGCATTAAGCGCTGCCGGAATAAACGTAGCCAAAAAAGTCCCTACAACGGCTCCAGCTGCTGCTCCTGCAGCTCGAACACTAGAATCAGTTATTATAGAGCTAGGAGCAGCTGTATGAGAAGCTACAGGTGTAGCAATAGTATGAGCCACAGGTGTAACAACAGAAGCAGATGCAGCAGCAGTAGTTTCTGTTAAAGTAAGTACATCAACAAGAAACGGCTCTCCTCCGCTTCGATAAAAAGCTATAGATCCTCGTCCATTTTGTACATTTATAAAAGCTGTACCAACATGCTCCACCTTTAATCTCTTAAGTGCATCACAAGGAAAAATGTTTAATTGAGCTAATGTGCTATTAGCTGCGATTCGCACATTCGAATAAACATCATAGCGAGCATTATTAAGTGCTTCGAGAATTCTCGGAGAGCTATCACCGAATATTGCAAATGATTGTGCAGCTCTTGCTCTAACCAACTCAGCCCCTTCCACATGCGGCATTCCAAAACCCGGAAACGTTAAGGCCTCCAGACATGTATCTATATAGGCATGATCACGCTCACCGTTTAAAAACAATGTTTCTGCTGCTGCAACCCTGACCGTTCTATGGGTATCAGCCAAACAATGATGTAAAGCTGTGCTTTCATCCGAATTCAATGGTACAGCATAGGCCAATAACTCAGCGGCATGCATACGTAATAAATCATCGGAACTTTTTAAGGCAGCCACTATTTCGTTGCGAAAGCTGGGTTTATTTTTGATTGGCTTAAAGGCATTATACATTCGAGAAAAAATTGAAACAGACGCAGATGGTATTGCACCTTCTATACGGCTTAACAATAAAGCAAACTCATCAGGTTTTGCCGCAAATAAAAGAAGAGGTTGACACTTTATAGTATCTACAAACTTTAATATTCCCTCACGACCAGGCCCTGAAGCAAGCTTAATAGATTCATCTTTAAAACTTAAAGAACGAACGAATTCGTCTGGGCCAAAACTCAGATAAGCACGAAAAAAACCGAGAACGAACAAGCTTGCTTCAAGTTCAGTTAATTCAATTTTATCAGTTAATTTAATTTCAATTGATGGAGCAGAAGCCATAATTATCTCCTAATTTATAAGTTCGTATTTCTATACATGAGCCGCTTGTGTTACATAATCAGGTAAAACCCCAGATGAAATTACGTCATATATCCTGACTGTATTAAGATCGCGTCCCTCAAGCAGTGTTTTTAATGCAGAAAAGAAAGCAGGCTGAAAAAAGCTAGTTCTGGTCGGCCAGCTTTGCATAGGTATGCTAGTTCCTGTTCTGAATGTGTCTGTCTCTTCATCAATAAGCATTTCGATAGATTTAAGGGAGTGCTGATGAAAAGACCAGTTTTGAGTCTGAATTAGCCATGCATGCCCATGCGCAATATAATCCAAGCGAGCTGCAATTGCAGCAACCCCAGCTGTAAAGATACTATCAGGCAGAGCTAAGAGAATACGAAGTGTTAAACTTGCAAACTTTTCAAGAGTAGGATTATACCTATCATCATGTGCTGCTAGTATAAGTCTTGAAACTCGACCAACATGCTCCTGAGTGGTATTAATGGGAGTGGGGGCTGTCAAAAATGTTTGGATATGTTGACTGTGATGATGCTCCATCGGTATTAAACTTCCGCTTCCAGGACCATCAAATGTAACAGCCGGTATTTTGTCAAATTGATGAGAGAATACTTCAGCCATGGTAGCACCTAATGAGAACCCTGTGACTCTTAATTCATAAGTATCCCTAATACAGTCTAATACTTGTCTGTAGATATCAGGAAATGATTCACGAATAGGCAAAAAGCCCGTTTTGAAAAATAAATGAGCATCTGCAACAATCGGTGTAACTGCTGCCTGAGGAGTGCTTGAAAAAGCCAATACTGCTTTCTTTTTACCATCATGGAGATAAAGATTGATAGGGTAAATATCATTAGGTCGGCTACTTTGCCATGTGAGCTTAACTCCTACTCGCCAACCTTTTGATGCTGGTAAATTTAAAATATCATAGCCCGAGCTAACATGAAGGCACAGTTTTACATAGTCTTTATGTGTTACTTCCAGCAATGCTGTTGCAGCATTGCTTACAATTGGATTGATATGTTTTGAAGCTGAATGTATTACGCTCCATGCCAGTTTTTTCTGAACTTCCGACTGACAATGACGTAGGACTGCTTTTGCAATATAAATTCTAACCAATTGTGAAGAGTCTGTACTCATTTGAAGAAGAGCATTATCTATATCGGGAAAGAAATGGCCTCTATGTAAAGCTTTTGCGGCTTCTATTCTGATAGCTTCATCACTGCTATATAATTTTTCACGAGCTTGATGAACATAATAGTTTTTTGTAAGCGCATTAGCAATAATTGGGTTATCCGCGAATCGTGTATAGATATCTCTTAAGCAAACTCCCACTTCTTCAGAATAAGCATTGTAAGTTGAGCATATTTCTGCTGCCCTTATTCTCACCAAACAGCTATGATCATGCTGAAAAATTTCCTTTAATTTGCTCAAAATCTCAGAATGATCATGTAGATCATAGCCTGCAATTTCATTTAATACAGATAGTTTCTCATATTCTCGGCTGTCTCCAAGCTGAACTAGCAGTGCGTGCATTTGAATTCCTTAGTTTTTAAAAGCAGCTTAATCTAGATTCTTGAGTATTAAGAATGAATATATGCCTTTTTTACAATAGTTTCAATTGAGCCACTTGCAAAATTATTTAGGCAAGGCCTCAATAAAAATTTTCTAAAGAGGCCCCGATTAAACGGCTCTTCCCCAAAAGTAGGGGCACTTTAACCCAAAATAGATTAATCTAAAGTTGCAATGCTTTGGTTAATCATAAGGAGATTAAAGATGCCCTATAAAAATCATATCTTAAACTTACCTCATCTATCAATTAAATCAAGCTCAGGATTTAGCCCTGTTGTCCTTGACGTCGTATGTTCGCAAACCCTCAAATGCATCTATTGCCATAATAAACAGCTTCGTAAAAAAGATTGCTTCACCCGCACCCTTCGTCATGAAGCTATCGGTCTAAAACCTTCGATTCTTAAAATAAAAACCTATAAATTTTATTGCTCTCACTGCCAACGCTATTTTAATCAAAGGCTCCCAGGAGTTAGGCCTTATCAAAGAGCGACCGAACGTCTCAAGGAACAAATTTTTATTCAACATACGCAAGGCGTGTGTCAGAAGACCTTAGCACAGGCTTTTAAATTAGGTAAAGCGACGATTGAACGTTGGTATCATCAATATTACCAACGCAAAAGCCAAGAGCTTAATCAGCGAGGGTGTCCTAAAGTCCTCGGCATTGATGAACACTTCTTTAATAAGCGCTTAGGCTTTGCGACAACGCTGTGCTTTTAAGCATTTATAAACGCTGGGTAAAACGCTTTATCAATGGCGTGAAGAAATTGTGCGTATGTGGCGCTTTACAAAATCTAACGGTATTACTGAGGGCTTCCATCGCAAAATGAAACTGATACAGCGCCGTGCTTATGGCTTTCGATGCTTTGAAAATTATAGATTAAGAGTTAGAGTATTATGTAGTTAAAACCAGTGCCCCCACAATTGGGAATAATGGTATGGACTCACTCCCCTATACGGCATCAATGTGCCAAAATGAATGAGGCATTTAGTGCCAATGGGTTCAATTCATTTAACAAGGAGCAAGTCCATGAAAGATATTACAACAATCGGCGTTGATTTAGCAAAAAATGTTTTTCAAGTGCATGCAGCAGATCGTTGTGCTCGTGCAGAAATCCGCGCAACCTTAAAATATAAAGGAGAACAAAACAGTATTTACCATAACTGGATAGCACAGTTGGTTGGTAGAGTTGGTAAAAATAAGGCTGCTGTTGCTTTGGCCAATAAACATGCCAGGATTATATGGGCAATCTTAAAGTATAAACGAATGTTTAATGCTGACTTTGCAAAGGTATTTAACCTCGCAGCATAAAAATGAAATAAGAGGAAGTACAAAGTATCTCGCAGTTGCATAGAGAAACAACATGGCAAAAACAGGTCACGGCCTTAATTGAACCCTATTCGGGTCTAGGCTTTTAAAGCCGCGGGAATGATTTGGGAGAGTTAAGGTGCGCGAATACCATAATGGTGAAGTATTGGTTTTAACCATACTTCGATTAAAACCGGATATATGACAGCAACTATGCTTTTTGTTCATGCCAGGAAAATTTCTCTTGCATAACCGATTGAAGTTTTAACACTCCTTGGAAATTCATTGCTTTTCATTCTTTTATAGATATCACTTCTATCAAGGCTTGTCATATTTTCTACCTCCGAAATTTTTATTAATCTTTCCATTTCTCCTTTATATTGGTTAATACTTAAATTGATTCTGCTTTCATGAGATCATCTATACATTCACCACATCCAGTACGTTTTGCATCTAACATTGCAACAGCAACATTATAAGGTGACCAGCCGTTACAATCAGGACCATCTTTCAAACGAGGATCAGCACCTCTTGCCAAGAGCAATTTTACTAATGCCGGACGCCCCATTTCAGCTGCTATAAATAAAGGCGTTTTGTTAACACGCGTAGGATCTCTTGGATCATTATGCCGACTATTTACGTTAGCACCAGCATCTAATAATAACTCTGCCATTTTCACTTCACCATTAAAAGCTGCCTTAAAAAGCGCTTTATCTTTCTCTTCTTGCGCAAATAAAGAAAATATAGGCTCCGTTACTGGTATCTCTAATCTCTCTACATATTTACGAAAGCAATATTCTTTTTCTATTGGAGTTTCTAATTTACTCATTTCCTGATTACGAAGAGTAATTAAATTAATAAGCCATATATAATGCTCTTCTATACTGGGAGTTCGTCTAATCATTCCTACCCCCCCCCCTGTAATAATATTAAGCAAAGCACTAGTTGCAACGCGGGCAGTAAAGCCTACTACTTCTTCCACGACATCATCCCCTGTCAGTGAATGTCGTATTGAAAACTGTCTCATCGTTATATTTCGCTTTAAGGCCTCGACCACTTTTTTCATTGCATCGCCTCGCATTCCTGTAAAATCAACACGCACATTCATGAGTTTAGAATTAGATGCAAGCATTTGGCAAAATTCTCGATGAGTATTAATAGTATTTAGAATACCATTCTGACTCAAATCAATAGATGATAAATTACAGCTTTCATGATTTAAAGCTTTAATTAGATAAGACATGCCAACTTCATCCAAATAAAAACGACATAAGCCTAAATGCCGAAGCCTCTTATTTGATTTTAACATAGTGGATAAAACAAGCATTCCTTCAGACAGAATCGGCGACATACCACAACCCTTTAATTCAAGACTCAGCAAAGCATCATTTTCAACTAAAGCATCTGAAAGCATAGACAAACCTTTCGCGGTAATGTCTACCAAACTTAGCGTTAAAAACTGTAGCTTTTTATTCTCTCTTAACATTTTGGCAATTTTGGCAGCACCTCTATCTCTAACAATATTATTCAATACAAGTTTTTCAATTTTAGCGTTGCTTTGCAAACATTCTAAAAGTAAATCCAGTTCTTGATCAGAATGAATTATTGAGGGTGTTAAAACAGGTTCCCTAAATAAGTTCAGTTCTAATGTCAACAATGATTTATCATTAGATTTAATCGCTTTAATAATGTCCTCAGCAGGATCTCTTACGATCGCTTCTCCTCCTGCACCTGCTCTTGCTGCTAATGCCATCTTAACGCCCTCCTTTTTGATCGGGTACATAATCAGGAAGCATTCCTAAGTCAAATAATTTGTAAACTGTCATTTCACTTAAACTTTCCTTTCTCGCTTGTGTCTTTAACGCCTCTAAAAAAGATGGATTAAAGAGATAGCTTGTTCGAGTAGGCCATTTTTTCATACGAATACAACTATCCGTTGTAAACGTCTCAGTAGCTTCATCAATAATGTCTCTAATTGCAGTAAGTGAATGCTGGTAGTAGGACCAATTTTGCTGTTCTTTTATCCAACTTAACCCATGCGCAATATAATCCAGTAGTGCCGCCCAAATCACAACTGCTTCTACAGGTATACAATCAGGCAAACACTGCAATGTCTGAATCATCCGTATTGTAAGGCTTGAAAATTGACTAAGTTTAGGGTTATAAAGGTGATCGTCCGGAGCTAATACTAATCTATAAATAGAACCTACATGCTCCTGCAATGTATTAATTGGACTTGGAGCAGACAAAAAGGATTGTATTTTTTGATGCGCACGCTTTTCTGCTGGTATTAAACTTGCAGATCCAGGACTATCAAAAACTACAGCAGGAATATCAAAGTCACATGAGAATGCAGCAGCCATAGATGCACCTAAAGAAAAACCTGTAACTTGTAAAGAATACTCTGCGCCTAGTGCCGCTTTTATCTTTTTGTATATCTCTGGAAAAGTATCTCGAATCGGAATACTTTGAGTTTTAAGAAAAAGCTTAACATCAGCCCAAACTGTAGTCTCTGCTGTAACTATCGTACTTGAAAAGGCTAATACAGCTTGTTTTTTCCAAGGATGACAATAAAGATTAATAGGATAAAAGTCAGGCGGCCTTTTTCCCAGCCAAGTATGGTCTTGAGCAATCTCCCAATCTTTTGGCAATGGCCATTTTTTATTTTCCTCTAAACTGACAGATTTAACATGACCGCATAAGTCTACATAATCTTTATGAGTTACTACCATCATTTGTAAAGCAGCGTTCCTTACATAAGCGTTAGTATGTTTCGATGCAAGTAAGATAACGTGCCATGCAGCTTTACGTCCCTCTTCGTGAGGCCAATGCCGTAAAACTGCTTTTGCAATATTTATACGAACCAATTGCGATGTATCTGTTAGCATTTGTGATAAAGCCTCTTCCAAATTAGGAAAAAAGCTCGCATTATGCAAATTTTTTGCTGCCTCAAGCCGAACTGATTCATGCTCACTATGCAAATTCTCTCGCGCTCGATTAACAAAATAATTACGCTCTAAAGCTTTTGAAATTAATGGATGCTTACCAAATCGATCATATATTTCTTTTAAACAACCACTTACCTCTTCACGATATGCATTATAAGTTAAACATATTTCAGCTGCACTAATTCGCACAAGCCTACTGACATCATGCTGAAAAATATCTTTTAATTTATCAATCATTCCGGCATTACTTTTCAAATCAACCTGCGCAAGTTTTTTAAGTCCAGCCAACCTAGTTTTTTCTTCTTTTGAATCAAGGTCTCCGAGAATGCTATACATTAAGCCCCCTTACTATCAAAATTTCACAAAATAGACGCTGCTAGAACGCAATGATTTATTTATAGAAAAATGCTATATATTATTTTAATAAAAGTCAACTGAGCCACTTGCAATGTAGCCACTTGCAAAATTCGGGAAGTAAGCGAAGTTTTTTCAAAACTTCCAAAAGAAAGCTTTATAGGCTCACCATCAAAATGATTTCCAGGCGGTGCAGTTTCACAGAACTTTGCTTTAAGCTTATTTGTCGCCATTTTAACTCTCCAATCAAGTTTCAGACATGTATAGAATAGTGTATACCATCTGTATATTTTGGCAGCAGATTTATATAGACATGCTTATATTTTAAACTACAACAATCCTGACTGGAGGGTGCTTTTTTACCGGAGTTTTCCACTTTTATCTAACCCTAACTGCATAAAAATGGAGCGGGAAACGAGGCTCGAACTCGCGACCTCAACCTTGGCAAGGTTGCGCTCTACCAACTGAGCTATTCCCGCATCGACTAACTTTACAACTTTATGCTTTTCCGGACAGAAAGCATAATATTGGGAGTTGCTATTCTAGCTTAATAATTACGTTTGTCAATTAGAAATTTCATGGTACAATGGCCCAGCTTACAGAAAGCTTAACTCTTTGATATTAAGTTTACTTTTATACCAAACGTTAAAAAAATTCGCATTTTGAAGTACGTTTGGTATACTGCTCATACAGAGCATGTTCCAAAGCCCTGTAAGCTTAAATAAAGCGCAATGGCCTTAAAACAGCATTGCACAATAAACCAGCTCAGATAAAGATTAAAGCTGTGTATAAAACGTAGATTTACCAGGATTCTTAATGTTATTTTCTAACTTACCATTCCACCCAAGCCCTTATAAATACAAGGCTCTACGAGCGGAACCTATCCTGAAAAATTACTTTCTTTGCATAGAAAGCAGCTAACTACAACCATACACAGCTTAATCCAATGATTTAAGGATTAAGCAAAATGAATAAAAAAATATTAATTAACGCCACGCAAGCAGAAGAAATTCGTGTAGCCATCATCGATGAAAACACTCTCATCGACCTCGATATTGAAGCCAGCCATCGCATTCAAAAAAAAGCGAATATTTACAAAGCACGAGTCTCTCGTATAGAACCCAGCCTCAATGCTGTATTTGTCGATTATGGAGCTGATCGTCACGGCTTCTTACCCATAAAAGAACTCGCTCCTGAATACCTTGATCACAATCGCCCCAAGCTCGCAGAAGGCCAAGAGATTATCATTCAGATTGAAAAAGAAGAACGCGGCACTAAAGGCGCAGCGGTCACCACTTTTATCACCCTCGCAGGCTGTTACCTGGTATTAATGCCCAATAGCCATCGTTCAGGTGGCGTATCTCGGCGCATTGAAGGCGATGATAGACAACAACTGAAAGAATTAATTGAAGGTTTAAAAGTTCCTCAAGACATGAGCGTCATTGCCCGCACCGCTTGCCTTGGCCGCACTCAAGAAGAGCTCCAATGGGATTTAGATAGCCTCTTAAAACTCTGGGCAACGATTCAAGAAGAAATGCAAAAAAATAAAGCGCCATTTTTAATTTACCAAGAAAGTGACGTTATTATGCGCTCAGTACGCGATTATTTACGCCAAGATATTGAAGAAATCATTGTTGATGAGCGCAAAACTTATGAACGCGTTCTAGAACTCGTGCGTAATCTGCGTCCTGATTTTACAGATCGTGTGCGCTTTTATCACAATGACATTAGCTTATTTACTTATCATCGCGTCGAAAGCCAAATTGAAACTGCCTATCAACGCGAAGTAAAACTACCCTCAGGCGGTGCAATTGTAATCGATCATACTGAAGCACTGACTTCTATCGATATCAACTCCTCACGCGCTACCAAAGGTGGAGACATTGAAGAAACCGCTTTTGCTACCAATCGCGAAGCCGCGCGTGAAGTGGCACGTCAGATGAAGTTACGCGATTTGGGCGGCCTCATCGTCATAGATTTTATTGATATGGAAAATCCCAAAAACCAACGCATGATTGAAGATGAACTTACTGAAGCAGTAAAAACCGATCGCGCACGCATCCAAATTGGCAAAATCTCTCGCTTTGGCTTACTTGAATTATCACGCCAACGCTTACGCCCTTCTCTTGAAGAATCAAGTGGCATGATGTGTCCACGCTGCAGCGGCCAGGGCACGATTCGAGGTGTTGAATCACTATCACTGTCAATCATTCGCTTAATTCAAGAAGAAGCTATGCGCGCTGATACTCTCGAAGTACATGTACAATTGCCTATTCCTTTAGTAACTTTTATTCTCAATGAAAAACGTAATGTTATTTCACAAATCGAAGCGCAAAATAAAGTACGCGTTATACTTATTCCCAACCCTAATCTCGAAACACCGCACTATCAATTAACCAAAGTGACCCAATCTACCGATGAAGTGACCCCTAGTTATATGATGCAAGTACCGGTAACCACAGAAACTTACACACCGACACAAACAAAACTAAAAGAAGTTGAACAACCCGCCATTCGCACTTTAAGCATCGAGGCAGCACCAGCACGCGCAGGGCTCTTAAAACGCTTGATGAATAAAATCGCTGATGCCTTAAGCCCCGCAAATAACGAAAAAAAAGAAGGTCAGGCACATACTGGCTCTAAAAATAAATCGCTTTATGCGCGCCGTAATAACGATAACAACCGCAATGCCCGCACAAACAATCGCAACAATCGCAATGACCGTCGCCGCAATCCAGCACAGCACGACCGTCGACGCCCGCAAGGAAATTCCAATAATAATCGCTCCGCATCAACACAACAGCGGAGCCAGCCCAATCAAAGCCCACCAACCAACGGCAAAGTACGGGAATTTACTTTACCACCACGTGATAACACCAAACCTACAACACCACTTATTCTCGAGTTTAGTGAAAAACCGAGCATTACTCCCAACAATATTCCATCAAGAGAGATCAGTCCACAGGTACGGAATATTTTAGGAGAAGGCCTGGTAAACACTAATAGCAATCAAATAGAAAGCGCTCATAGCACATCACTCAGCGCCAAACTGGTACGCGAAGAAGTGGTACAAACAACCGATTTTTCTATTGAACACGCACGCGAACAACTGCGGAAACAGCACGAGCAAAGTGGCGAACGCGTGGATACTAAAGCAACCTCAGCAACAGCGCACAATACGCATCTTAACAAAGACGTAGCTATTGTTGGCGGTGAAGATAAAAAATGATCATGCTGTAGAGGCGTAGCTTGTTGCACTACTGTCCGGATAAAATGGTAAGACATTCTCCCCTTCCTTTGTATATGATGTTGTTGAATAACGATGGATGAGCTGGAGACTTAATTTACGAGATTTTCGCCCGTAGGCGTCATCCTGTGGAAATCGCGGCGCGATTTAGCACAGGATCCAGGTGCTCAATCGCATGCAACGCAGTTGCATTCTTACCTTTTCCTTATTATCGTGTCGCTGTGCGACAACTATTTTGATC
>JAGVKT010000059.1 GCA_020050355.1 Gammaproteobacteria bacterium
ACACTTACGGGGCGCCCCTAGAAGGTGGCGCGGAGCGCATTAATGTGCTTAGCACCTGTCACTTTGTGCTATTTTCTCCGGACAGTAGTGTAGCTTGCTGCGCCCGGCACGGCAAAGGCATTAACATGAAGCAGCAAGGCCTGCCTAATAAAAAAATCATCATTGCCTATGAGTTTCAAAATCCTGCAGTTACCGGGCGTAGTAAGCCTACGCCCCTACAGCATGGCCTTTATGCTACGGGAACAAACAATCAAAACTTAACGCCAAGTAAAATCTTCGCATTTTGAACTGCGTTTGGTATATTCGCATTAATTTTTGGCATAAGCGCATTCACCACTGCCGACATTTGAATTTCAGGAACAAAGGCGCTTATTTGCGTCACCGGTAATTGCTCATAGCCGCATGGGTTAATG
Organism: Gammaproteobacteria bacterium; assembly: GCA_020050355.1. GTDB lineage: Bacteria > Pseudomonadota > Gammaproteobacteria > Francisellales > CACEW01 > CAIQBE01. Next base: position 414 of record JAGVKT010000059.1, read on the forward strand.
TAAGTAAACGGAGTAAGATCCATATTCACATTAACTGCCATGCCGTGATAAGCGCAGCCTGCTTTTATGCGTAAGCCTATCGAGGCAATTTTTGCTGCATTCACATAAACGCCAGGCATGTTTTTGCGGCGCTCTGCTTTGATGTTTAAACTTGTTAACATATCAATAATGATGTTTTCGAGCTGGCATACCAGCTTGGCCACACCCCAATTTTTACGCCGTAGATCTAAAAGTGTATAGATCATTAATTGTCCTGGGCCGTGATATGTGACTTGCCCTCCCCGATCAGTAGAAACTATTGGAATACCGTGCGCATCAAGAATATGCTTCTGCTCCGCATGACGCCCGAGGGTGAATACGGGTGGATGCTCACAAAACCATATTTCATCAGGAGTTTCCTGTGTACGTTGCTGAGTGAATTGCTGCATTTTACTTAACGCAGTTTGATAATTCAGCAAATGTAAAGTGCGCATGATCGTCATGAGAATTTTAATTACTTTTATAGAACCATTTTTATTTCAGGAATTTTAGTCAAGCGCTGATAAAGCCGATCAAGCTGCTCACGTGAATCGGCGGTGAAAATTACAGTAATTGATAAATATTTTTCGCCGCTACTTAAACGCTCGTTAATTTCTGCGTCTTTTAAGTCTATTTTTTCTTCAGTGAAGGCTTTTTTGACGAGCTCCATTAATGGTGCGGTTTTTTCTCCCATGATTTTAATTGGAAACGCGCAGGGGAATTGAAATAAAGTGTCTAATTCTTGTTGAGCCATGATTCCTCCTAAAAAACTCATTTTACCTGTTACTCGCGGTTCTGTACATCTGTATCGATAACCGCTAAAATGGGGGCTTTCATTGAGAGAACCCTTGTGGCTGATTACGAGTTAACTGATCAAGATCGCGCTGAATTGATAAAAAATTTTTTTCAGCGTTATGGTTCCTTTATCGTAGTTGCTTTACTTTTACTTGTCTTAGGATTGGGCATTAATAATTGGTGGCAAAAACATCAATATACTCGGGCCAGCACTGCTTCTAACGCTTACCAAGCCTTATTAACCAGCATGCAAAATGGTACCTCGCCTGATGTTATTAAAGCAGCGGCGACTGAAATTAGTGTTAATTACTCTGGCACTGTCTATGCAAGTTTGGCGCAATTACAGCTTGCAGGAATTGCTGTCGCTCAAGCTAATTTAAGCACTGCAGAATCGCTACTCAAAAATGATCTTGCACAAAATAGCCATAATGCGCTAAAACCTATTATCAGTTTGCGTTTGGCGCGACTATGGCTGGCTGAAAATAAATCGCAAGCGACCTTAGATTTGCTTAAACACCCGCCTAAAGGTTATGAAGCTGCCTACGGCTTATTGGCGGGCGACGCTTATATACAATTAAAAAATCTTGCACAGGCACAGCTAAGTTATCAACAAGCCTTGTCTGCTGCCCACAATGATCCTGTATTGGTGCAGCTACTCACCGAGCGTCTTAATAGTTTAGGCGTTAATTAAGGTACTTTAATATGAAATTTTTACGTATCGTTTTCATGATGAGTTTTTTAGCCTTATTGGCAGGCTGCGATAAGGATAATACCCCGCCACCCACCCCCTTATCAAAAATGGCACCTGATGCCTTACAAGTTAATGTATTGTGGTCTATCAGTCCAACCGATGGTGCTGCTGATAAATATTTTACGCTTGGCTCAGGCTTGAGCAGTAATATTTTAGTCAGCGCTGGCGTTAACGGTGATGTTGCTGCTATTAATGCTGATAAAGGTGAACAACTATGGCGGATTAATTTACCTGCGGCGGTCAGCTCAACGCCTGCCTTGAATGATAATAATATCTACGTTACCACCATCAATGGCTATTTATATGCGCTCAATCAAACCAACGGCAGTATCCTCTGGAAGGTGGCGCTGCCTAGCTCGGTATTAGGTTCACCTGCCGCTACCGATGACGTGGTTGTCGTGCAATGTCATGATGCTTCGGTAGAGGCTTATGCTGCTGATACCGGGCATATGCTTTGGTCTTATAACGGCTCAAACCCAGCGCTTACGTTATATGCCAACAGCAGTCCTTTAATTTATAACAATAAAGTATTTGTAGGTTTTGCTAATGGGCAAATGGCGGCCTTTGATTTACATCAAGGCCAAGCGCTTTGGCAAGTTCCCGTGGCCTTACCTAGCAGCCCAAATGTCGTCAACAGCATGGTTGATATTGATGCGAATCCGCTTGAAGATAATAATGCTATTTTCACTGTCGCCTATCATGGTAATTTAATGGCGATCTTAAGTACCAATGGTAATGTCTTGTGGGTTGCTAGCGTTTCTTCTTTTGAAACTCCAGCTATTGGCAGTGTTCGTGTTGCTGTTACTGATGAGACTGGGCGCGTGATACTTTATGATGAATCTTCAGGACAAGAATTATGGGAGCAAAAAGATTTTCTTTATCGTTTTGTGAGCCCGCCTGCGATCCTCAATAACTGGGTGATTGTAGGAGATTATGCAGGTTACGTACATTTTTTATCACTGGATCAAGGCAAACCTTTGGCACGCATTCATGTGAGCAATGCAGGTATTCGAGCGCAGCCCTTGATCTACGGCAATACTGTGATTGTCACCACTAATGATGGCAAAATCGTAGCGTTACAAGCGCAATAATTTTTAAGGTGTCGTACTTATGTTACCCGTTGTTGCTCTCGTAGGCCGTCCGAATGTAGGCAAATCTACTTTATTTAATGCACTGACTCAAAGTCGTCAAGCTTTAGTTGCTGATGAGCCAGGTGTCACCCGTGATCGGCAATATGGAGAAGCGCGCGGTACACATCCTTTTATCGTCGTTGACACCGGGGGCTTGGTGAATAAGGCTCAAGGCATGGCTGAACTTATTTTTAAGAATGCTGCCATTGCTGTCCAGGAAGCCGATTTAATTTATTTTATTGTCGATGCAAAAACTGGTGTTACTCCTGAAGATCAGCATATTGCAGCATTCTTAAGAAAATTAAATAAACCTCTACTGCTGGTTGTTAATAAGATTGATGGTAAAGATCCTGAGCAGAGTGGCCATGAATTCTATGCTTTGGGTCTGGGCACGCCTGTTGGAATTTCTGCAACGCATCGCGAACATTTAAATACGCTCTTTGAACGCACATGGCCTATTCTTGCAAAATCACCTAGCACGAGCGCTGCTCCTATTGAAATTAAAGGCATTAAAATTGCTTTAGTTGGCCGTCCGAACGTGGGCAAATCTACTTTAACAAATCGCATGCTTGGTGAAGAGCGCGTGTTGGCAAGTGAGATTCCTGGAACTACGCGTGATAGTATTTATATTCCTTTTGTACATCATGGTGTTGAATATACGCTCATTGATACTGCTGGTGTACGTCGGCGCGGACGAATTTCTGAGACGGTAGAGAAATTCTCTGTGATTAAAACTTTGCAAGCAATTCGTGACGCCAATGTAGTTATTTTTTTAGTTGATGCACAAGAGGGTTTGACTGATCAAGATTTACATCTCTTAGGTTTTGTTTTAGATGCTGGTCGCTCGATTGTGATTGCTATCAACAAATGGGATGGTTTGAGTGTAGAGCAAAAAGAGCACGTAAAAACTGAAATTGCGCGGCGTTTTGATTTTATTAGTTATGCGCAAATATTTTTCATTTCAGGTTTACATGGAACCAATGTCGGCCATTTATTTGATGCGGTACAGGAGGCCTATAAAGCAAGCACTCAAGAACTACCCACACCAAAATTAACTGCCTTACTTGAGCAAGCCGTTTTTGAACACAACCCTCCGATGGTCAAAGGTCGACGGATTAAACTTAAATATGTTCATTGTGGCGGTTATCATCCACCTACGCTGATTTTGCATGGCAATCAATTACAGAATTTACCTGCAAGCTACTTACGTTATCTAGAAAAATTTTATCGACAGGCCTTGCACATGGTGGGTACGCCGATTCGTTTTGAATGTAAAATTGCTGCTAATCCTTATGCCCAACGGCGTGAAAAACTAACACCACGACAACAGCATTCTGGACGTAAACTTCAAAAAAAATTGGGTCGAACACCTAAAAATAAACCTTCGAGAAGCTCACGATGAATGCAGACTTCCAACCTATCATTGATAAATTAGGCTTGAAGCATTTTAAAAAACATATTTTTATTTGTGCGGATTCCAGTAAAAATAAATGCTGTAGCCATGAGGTGGGAGTGGCTGCGTTTGAATATCTAAAACAACGTTTAGATGAACTGGGTTTAAGCGGCCAAGGTGGAATCTTGCGCACTAAAGCAAATTGCTTGCGCGTCTGTCGTCAGGGTCCAATCGCAGTGGTTTATCCTGAAGGCGTATGGTATCACTCATGTACACCCGTGGTATTAGAACGCATTATTCAAGAGCATCTTATTGGTGGGCAACCGGTTGTAGAATATATCATTGCATCTTATACCAATTCCACGTTGTGAGCTCGCAACTCATGACTCCGTTAGTTTGGTTTCGCGTAGACCTACGCTTGCATGATCATCCGGCCTTAGCTAGAGCACTATCAGTCGGTCAAAAAAAATGTCGTGCTGTCTTTATTAAAACGCCTGAATCTTGGAAAGAACACGGGGACGCGCCAAATAAAATCAAATTTATTCTTGAACATGTGATGCTCCTTAAAAAACAATTGCATGCAAGTGGCGTTATATTAGAAATTTTAGAATGCCCGCACTTTCGTGATGTTCCACAATTATTAAAAAAATTTGTTCAGCACCATAAAATTACTGATCTTTATTTTAATGAACAATACGAAATAAACGAACAAAAACGCGATGCCGCAGTTGTAGCAGCATTAACCGAGGTACAAATACATCGCTTTCATGAACAAACACTCATTGCTCCCGGAATGATTTTAACCGCTGTAGGCTTACCTTTTAAGGTTTTTACGCCATTTAAAAAACGTTGGTTAGCTTTTTTTCAGCATCATGTTCATCTTGAAGAAGCTAAAGTACAGTTGACAATTAAAGAAGAAAATCCGGCTTTTGCAATTTTAGAAAAATTTTTACAAGAACATCTTGCACGCTATCATCTTGAGCGTGATTTTCCTGCGCTTCATGGCACTAGCCAACTATCTCCTTATTTAGCGCAAGGCATTATTTCAATTCGACGTATTTTTAATAAATTACAAAAATGCCCAGCATCGCTTGGTAAGACTTCTTGGATCAATGAATTAATCTGGCGTGAATTTTATAAACATATTTTGGCTTTATTTCCAGATGTTGCACGCAATCATAGTTTTGCACCCCAATACGGCCATCGACAATGGCGTAATGATCCTCAATTATTTGCGGCCTGGCAAAATGGCCAAACAGGTTTTCCGTTGATTGATGCAGCGATGCGGCAACTTAAAGAAACTGGCTGGATGCATAATCGCTTGCGCATGAATGTAGCGATGTTTTTGGTTAAGCTCTGTGATATCGATTGGCGTTGGGGTGAGCGTTATTTTATGGAACATCTTCTTGATGGTGATTTAGCTGCAAATAATGGTGGGTGGCAATGGGCGGCAGGCACTGGCTGTGACGCTGCGCCTTATTTTCGAGTATTTAATCCGACTTTACAGAGCGAAAAATTTGATCCTCACGGAATTTTTATTCGGCATTATTGCCCCGAACTAAAAAATTTTGATGATCATGCGCTTCATGCACCGCACGAACGCAATCCACTATTGGCAGTGCAAGTGGGTTATCCGCCGCCTATTCTTGATTATAAAAAAGCACGCAAACATGCTATTGCAAAGCGCTTTTAATTTTTTGACTCACAGCACCCATATCGGTACGGCCTTGTACTTTAGGTTTGAGTATCGCCATAACTTTGCCCATATCCTGCATTCCTTGCGCATTGCTTTGTGCGATTGCTTCTTTAATGAGCGCCTCGAGCGCGGCTTCGCTTAAGCGCTCGGGAAGATAGGCTTCGATCACTTCAATTTCAAAACTTTCTTGTGCAACCAAATCTTGTCGATTTGCGAGCTCATATTGCTTGATCGATTCGCGCCGTTGCTTAATCATTTTATCTAAAATTGCCAAGATATCTGCATCTTGTAACTCTATGCGTTCATCAACTTCTTTTTGTTTAATAGCTGCAGTGATAAGCCGAATGGCTTGAAGCTTTGCTTTATTTTGTTCACGCATTGCTTGTTTCATTTCTTCAATAATTCTACTTTTAAGTGGACAATCGGCCATAGTTTTCTCCTGTTAATTTATGAATTCGCACTGCTCCACACCGCGGAAAAACCATGTGCATAGCGCAAATCAACGCTGGTTAACACTGCGCCTGGTGGTGCATTTTTTATGAGCGTAGGATAAATATTCAAAAAATTTGCTACGCGGTTTACCAAGTCTTTTTTACCTAACGTGATCCATACTTGATGATTCACCTCTACCTGCCAATCGCCATTAGGCAATAAACCAAAGCCGGTGACTGTTAAATTGGCGTCCCCAAATACCGGCGTGATGCTTTCGAGCATCGCGAGCATTTGTTTGACATATTGCGGATTACCTTTTAATACTGGCACATTCGCTTTTGCAGCATTGATTGTAGGCGGAAACATCGAACCATCTGCTGCCAATAATTGGTTGTTAAGCTCAGCGATTGCGGCTTTTTCACGTACGACTACGCGGATCTTGTCAGGATACACACGCCAAATGCTTGCATCTTCTACGCCAGGAATTTGTTCCAACGCCTCTTCAGCCGCTAATTCAGGCATTCCAAATAAGCCTTTTTGTACATAAGGGATCAAGGCTACTTGGATATCACCTGACTTTACGTATTGATAAGTCCCCATTACTTCTACTTTGCTGATCGGATACTTGCCTGGCTCAGAGAAGTAATTCCATACAAAATGATAAATGCTGCCAAAAATTATTAGACCTGCGAAAAGTACACTTAAATAAATTTTAGCGCGTCGACGTATGCGCTCTTCTTTTAATTTACTTTTAATATCTTTAATTTTGTCAGCGAATTCTTCGGTGAGCTCCATTGAGAATTCTACGGATTCTTTTAATACCTTTTCACTTACTGGTTTTACTTGTGCTAGTGCTGCTTTAGATTTTTCGATGGAAAAATCGATCGATTTATCGAAAGATTTACGTAAACTTTCTTTATTAATATTTTTAGTAAACTTCGAAGTTTTTTTGGGTTTAGCTTTTTCATCAGTCATAGCGGCTTAAATCCTGAGGGTTTTTCTGAACCATGGCCAAACAAAAAATTTTCCATTTCAAGCTTTAAAAATTCCCGCGCTTTTTGATCGAGCATATTTAAGCGATACTCATTGATTAAGGTAGTTTGGTGCGCAAGCCAAGCGCTCCAAGCTTGCTTTGAAATATGCTTAATAATTTTTTCACCGAGCGCTCCAGGATACGGCTGAAACTCTAAACCTTCAAGCTCTTTCTGTAGCTTTTGACAAAAAACCATATGTGTCATGATCTTCCTTAAATTATAAATTTCTTAATTACGCGTAGTAGTTTTATTTTTAAATCCTGCTAATAAAGTATACGCTACCGGTACGATAAAAAGTGAAAAAAAAGTACCTACAATTAATCCAAAAACGATGACCATGCCAATTTGTTGTCTACCAAAGGCATCAGTGCCGGTAGCAAAAACCAAGGGCAAGGCTCCAAAAATCATGGTCAAACTGGTCATCAGAATCGGTCGTAGCCGAATGGTTGCTGCCTGCTTTACTGCGGCATTGAGCGTCATTCCCTGCATTCTTAATTGATTACTGAACTGGGTAATTAATATGCCATGCTTGGCAACCAAACCAATTAAAGTTACCAAACTAATACTCGTATAAACGTTTAAAGAACCCCGCATCAGCCATAACGCAAAGAGGGCGCCCAAAATACATGGAGGTACCGCCACTAAAACAATCAAAGGATCGATAAAACTTTCAAATAATGCTGCGAGCACCAAATAAATAAATACCAAACCTAAAATAAAAACTACGCTCATTGTTTCAGTATCTTGATAATAGTTTCCGACATTGCCACCAAAGTATATGCGTAAATTTCCGGGTAACTGCTTGGCGAGCTGATTAATTTTATTGATCACCTGTCCAGAAGTATAAGCCTGCGCGATATTCACATCGATCTCACCAGCGCGTAATAAATTCATATGCATTCGATAAGGTAAATCCAAAGCTGTTTGTGCACTTACCAAACTTGCGAGTGGAATGAGGCTGCCGTTGCTGCTTTTGACATAGGTGGTATTTAAAATCGCAAAACTATTTAAATCTTTAAAAGGTAATTGTACGATGATCGGATAACCATAACCGCCTACTTGATATTCCGTTGTTGCTGTATAGCCACCAAAGAGCGTTGATAAAGCCTCGTTGATGTCAGTTACTGCTACACCCAAACTGGTTGCATAATCGCGATTAATGCTGAGATTAATTGTCTGCGTATTAAATTGTGCATTGTTATACGCCATGGTTACACCCGGATAATGATTTAAAGCATTCGCCATGTTTTGTGCGGCGTTGGTAATCTCTCGATAACTGGCCATGCCGGTTACATAAAAATATAATCCTCCTTGATGAATCGGCCCGCTCATTTGATTGATGTTCATCACGGATAATCCACCTTCAAGATTAGGATATTGACCAATTAGCGCATTTAGTTGTCGTGCTAGAGCATCATTGCTAAGATGACGCTTGGTGCTTGGTGAGAGTTGAAAAAAAACAAAGACCGCGCCTTGATCATCAGTCCCGATAATAGAATTTTGCACTTCTGGAAATTTTGTTTTTACTTGTTGCAGAAAGCCTTGCATCTGTTGTTCCATAAATTGATTATTGGTCGCGCTTGGTCCGGTGAGCTCTCCAAAAATATAATCTAATTCATTTTTTGGTAACTGATCTGTAGGTAATACTTTATACATGATGCCCGTTAATAAAATAAATCCTGCAAACACTATGAGTACATAACGTCGATGTGTTAATACCCAGTCTAAATATTTTTGATATGCTGTTTGTAATTTTTGAATTAACCGCACTAATTTTTGTTGATAGACAGAATCTTTATGAATTTTTAATATGTGCGCGCACATCATCGGTGTGAGCGTTAAAGCAACAAAGCCTGAAAATAAAACTGCTCCCGCTAAGGTAAAAGAAAACTCCTGAAAAAATGTCGCCACAAAACTACGCGGTATAAAGACGAGCGGAATATAAATTGCGACCAAACATAAGGTCATCCCCAAAACCGCAAAGCTAATTTCTTTAATACTCTTATAAGCAGCATCAAAAGGTTTTAAGCCTGCCTCAATATGGCGCATGCTATTTTCTAAAACCACAATGGCATCATCAACTACCAACCCCACGCCTAAAACAAAGGCAAGTAGCGTCATGACATTGATGGTAAAACCCAGAACCAACATTATGGCAAAAGTTGCTATTAAACAAATGGGGATGGTTATCATAGGAATCAAAGTCGCGCGTATGCTACCTAAAAAAAACAAACTTATTAACACCACCAAGATAATCGCTATGCCTATGGCTTGATACACTTCATTAATAGCAGCTTTTAAGGGCTCGCCAATATTAAATAAAATATGATATTGCATGCCTGGTGAAAAACTTTGCGCCATGATTTTTAAGGTTGCAGTAAGGTCCTCACAAAGCTGAATTGGATTGGCGTCATCAGCAGCGCTAATTAATAACGCATCTGCATTTTCGCCATTTACTTGGGCAAAGCTTCCTTGCATTCTTGATGGTACAACGGTTACTTGTGCAATATCCTGGAGTGTGACCAACCGCCCCTGGCTGTTCTTGATGACCAAATTTTTAAAATCATTAATATTTGATAACGTTAAATTGGCATTGATTTGTATGGCCTGCTCTGCTGTTACTACCTGGCCTACCGGAACATTCTGATTGTTATTTTCAATTGCTTGCGTCACCTGTAGCGGTGTTAAGCCTAATGCGGCCATTTTAGCGGGATCCAAAGAAATTAATAATGTTGAAGTGCCGGTCCAATAGTTAATGGCACCGATCCCGGGTACAGTGGCAAGACGCGGTGCTAATACATTATTTATAAAATTATTTAAATCCGATCGGTTCATATTGGGATCGGTTAAGGCTACTAAAAAAGACCATTTACTACCGCTGCTTTGATAAATTTTTGGTTGCTGTACGCTTTGTGGTAATTTCGCTGAGGCGATCTCTTGCAAAACTTGTGATTGCGCGATTACAAACTGTTGTTGATTTAAGCTATCAAAATCCATATAAATGAAACTTTGCCCGGCAAAAGAGCGCGAAGAAATCTGTGAGAGGCCTACGGTCGCATTCAAGGCCCGCTCAAGCGGCGCAGTTAAGTTTGATTCTACCGCATCACTACTTGCTCCAGGATACAAAGTTGTTATCACCAAATGTGGTCTAAAATAATAAGGCTGAAAACGCACCGTTAGTTGTGAAAAACCTAACAACCCCAACAATACTAATACTAAACTTAAAACAATCGTGAACACGGGCCGTTTAATGCAAAGTTCTGACAACTTCATTGACTTAATCCTGTGATGTATTCACTGTGGTAACACTACTGCCCGGCTGAACCTTTTCTTGTCCAGCAGAAATAACCGCCGTGCCCTCAGTCAAGCCAGAGGTAATTTCAATCAAAGAACCAAAGCGCATTCCTACTTCTACAGGCAGCTCTAATACTTTGCCATCTTGAATTATATAAACACCATAACCTGACATATCTGTAATTAAACTGACGGCTGGAATTACTAGCGCTCGATGCGCCGGATTTAAAATCTGGGTTACATTGATCAACATTCCTGGTGAGAGCTGCGCCTGTTGGTCGCTTACCAAGGCCCGCACACTAAAAGAGCGATTTTGTTGACTTACGAGCGGTGCTACATAATCGACGCTCGCCTTAAAAATAATTCCTGGATAAGCATCAGAAGTAAAATGAACCCTCTGTCCCACCTGTACTTGACCATAATAGCTTTCTGGTAAAGTGTAGCTTGCCTCTAAAGTTTCTCGATTAATGATCGCTACCACTTCAGCGCCTTGTTGTACATAACTACCTATCGTCAGCGTCGTAGCTCCCATTGTTCCGCTAAACGGCGCTGTAATTTGCATTGCTTGCACCTCTTGCGCCGCCGCTTTCAAATTTGCTTGGGCTTGCTGATAATTGCTGTAGACTTGATCCATTTGGATTTTTGAGAGTACCTCTGGCGCGCTTTTATTTAAAGCCACATAACGATTATAGGTATCTTGTGCTTCTATCATGGCAGCATAAGCTTTTTGGTATAAGGCCTGACTCTTAAGATTATTCAGCTGTACCAAGAGTTGGCCTGCGTGTACCTGCTGACCATTTTTGAATAAAATTTTTGTCACTACCCCCGCCTCTTGCGCTTTTAACATTGTACCTTCGGGCGCGAGGAGGGTGCCGATAGCATTGACAGTAATGGGAATATTTTGATATTGCGCTGGTGTGGTTGCGACCAAAATAGGTCCAGCCACGGGTGGTTTATCTTCAGAAATCCGTTGGTAAATCAGGTACGTCAGCGTCAACAAACAGATGAATAAAAGAACAATCCATAAAAGACGCTTGCGCATCCATTGCATAGAGCGCAAGGGGTTAAAAAAACGCATAACGGCTTTTAAAATCGATTTGTTATAGTATATACCAAACGCACTTCACAATGCGAAGTTATACAAAAAATTGACGTGAAAATTTCACTGTTTGTCCCAAAATCAAATGCCATGCCGTAGGGGCGTAGTCTTGCTACGCCCGGTAACT
>JAGVKT010000024.1 GCA_020050355.1 Gammaproteobacteria bacterium
GGCGTTAAGTTTTCATTGTTTGCTCCCGTAGCATAAAGGCCATGCTGTAGGGGCGTAGCTTGCTACGCCCGGTAACTCCAGGGCTTTGAAACTCATAGGTAATGATGCTTTTTTTATTAAACAGGCCTTGCTTCTTTATGTTAATGCCTTTGCCGTGCCGGGCGTAGCAAGCTACGCCCCTACAGCATGGCTTTCGACTTTGGGACAAACAGTGAAATTTTCACGTCAATTTTTTGTATAACTTCGCATCTTGAAGTGCGTTTGGTATATATTAAGCCTTATAATTTACTTTGATAATTGGGCGGCTCTTTGGTGATGGTGACGTCATGTACATGACTTTCGCGTATACCGGCGCTGGTAATGCGTACAAATTTTGTTTTAGTGTGCAACTCTTGAATGTTTGCACAACCGGTATATCCCATTCCTGAACGCAGCCCCCCTAACAATTGATGCACCACGTTTACGATTGAACCGCGATAAGGTACACGGCCCTCGATGCCTTCGGGTACTAATTTATCTGAATTTAATTTTTCTTGAAAATAACGATCTGATGAACCCTTATTCATGGCAGCGATAGACCCCATGCCGCGGTAGACTTTGTATGAGCGCCCTTCGAAGAGCTCTACTTCGCCTGGAGATTCTTCAGTACCTGCAAATAAACTTCCTAACATGATCGTATCTGCACCTGCAGCTAAAGCTTTTACGATATCGCCTGAATAACGAATGCCGCCATCGGCAATAATTTTAACTTTGGTTTGCTGACACGCACGTGCAACTTCTGAAATCGCAGTTAATTGAGGCACACCTACGCCTGCAACAATACGTGTGGTACAAATAGATCCTGGGCCCACACCTACTTTTAGAGCATCGGCTCCGACATCTATAAGCGCGCGCGCGGCATCATAAGTAGCAATGTTGCCGGCAATGATATCAATATCAAATTTTTTCTTTATCCATTTTACGCGCTCGATAATTCCTTGAGAGTGCCCATGTGCGGTGTCAATTACTAAAATATCTACGCCCGCACCGATTAATGCCTCAACGCGCCTTTCGGTATCACCAGCAACACCGATTGCTGCGCCTACTCTTAATTGTTCCGACTCATCTTTACATGCAAAAGGCTTTTCAATCGCACGTTGAATGTCGCGTACGGTGATTAAGCCTTTTAATTCAAACTTATCATTTACGACTAGAATCTTTTCAATGCGATGCTCGTGTAATAATTTTTGTACTTCTTTTCTTGAAGCGCCTTCTTTCACGGTCACTAATTTTTCTTTCGGCGTCATTACTTTTTGAATAGGTTGATCTAGATTGGTGGCAAAACGAATATCGCGACTGGTCACAATGCCTACTAGCTTATTGCCTTTAACAACGGGCACGCCAGAGAAATGATGTTGCTTGCTGAGTTCCATTAATTCGCGAATACTGAGATCAGGTGGGGCAGTTACCGGATCTTTAATCACACCACTTTCGAATTTTTTTACTTTGCGTACTTCAGCGACCTGAGTTTCAATAGAAATATTTTTATGAATAATCCCTAAGCCACCTTCTTGCGCCATACCAATGGCCATACGGGCTCCGGTTACCGTATCCATGGCTGCGGATAGCAATGGTATATTTAGTGCAATGTTCGCAGTTAAATGGGTTTTTAGATCCACATCAATCGGCAAAACTTTGGAATGCCCTGGTAATAACAATACATCATCAAAAGTAAATGCTTCTCCAACTACTCGGTCTAACATAATTATTACCTCCAGTTATTTTTGCTCTGCTGCGTTTAATAATTCTTTGATGCCGCTTAGACTTCCTAAAATTTGTGTGCTTTCCATGGGCAACATCATGATTTTTTGATTATTGCTTTGAGCCAATTGGCTTAAAGACTCAAGATAACGTTGGGCAATAAAATAATTGAGTGCATGAATATTGCCGCCGCGCTCAAGTACAGCAGACATCATTTCGGTAGCGACTGCTTCTGCTTTCGCTTGGCGCTCACGGCCTTCTGCTTCACGAAATGCGGCTTCGCGTTTTGCTTCTGATTGTAAAATGGTTGCTTGTCGCACGCCTTCTGATTGTAAAATGGCGGATTGTTTTTCACCTTCTGCTTTTAAAATTTTTGATTGCTTTTGTCCTTCTGCTTCTAAAATTGCAGCGCGTTTTTCTCGCTCTGCTTTCATTTGTTTGGCCATGGCCTCGATGAGATCTGCGGGTGGCGCAATGTCTTTAATTTCAATGCGGGTGATTTTTACGCCCCAAGCCTGTGCTGTTGGCAACAAAGTTCTTAAAATATTGGTATTGATTTGCCCCCGCTGTGCTAACATTTGATCTAGTTCCATATTGCCCAACACATTGCGCAAATTCGTGATTACTAAATTCATAATGGCAAAATCTAATTGATTGACCTCATACGCTGATTTCGCCGCATCAAATACCATAAAAAACACCACGCCATTGACGGTCACTACGGCGTTATCCGCGCTAATTACTTCTTGTGCAGGGATGTCTAATACTTGCTCTTTCATATTCACACGATACCCAACAGCATCCACAAAAGGGATGAGAAAATGCAGTCCAGGCTTTAACACTCGAATTAAACGACCAAAACGCTCTAGCGTCCACTCATAGCCTTGCGGTACCTGCTTAATTGTAAGAAAACCCAAGAAGGCTATGATACCGAGACTGGCAATAATTAAAATAATAATGAGATTATTTGACATATTTTTTTTCCTCTGGTTTTTTTATCATCAAAGCTATACCCAATCCCAAAACAGTAGTCAATAAAAATGGCAACATCCCCAAACGATAAATCATAATAGGGCTTTTTCCGAGCGCGGTTAAATATGCCAAAAAATGCCCGACCAAAGGCTGCAAGAGTGGTGCACCCAATAATAGGCACATCATGTTGGTCAAGCCCATTGCGCTCGCGCCAATGCTCTCGCAGGTATTGATTTTTACATAGGCAAAAGAGAGCGCATAAAATCCCGCGCTTAATCCTAATAATAAAAATAAAACAGCATTCATAAAAAAGCCTTTGGCGATAAAAAGGATAGCAAGCATACAAAGCATGCTGACTATGCTTGCCGTTACCATGAGTGATTTTATGTTAAGTTTATAGCAAGCAAGATATCCTGCACTTCCTGCACCTAGTGAAGCACCGATAAAAATCATACTGCTAATAAAAGCACTTTTGGTGACATCTAAACCATGCACATCTTGTAAAAAAGGTATCGCCCATAAGCCGCCAAAGCCCGAAATAACGCTGAAACTAAAAGCGCCATACAAACACCCTAGCCAAACAGCACGATGTTTTAATGCTTGTATAAACGTATGCCATAATTCTTTAGTGGGAATTTTTTTACAGTCTGCAGCAATTTTTATTTTAGGTTGGTTACGTACCACCAATACAATACATAGGCTTAATATTAAACCTACGACGCCTGTCCAAATCATGCTGGTGCGCCAACCTACTTTTGCTACTAAATTTGCGAGGCTTGGTTCACCTATAGCGCCGCCCAGCATCCCTATCATTTCAACTACTGATGCCAACAAAGCGAATTTTTCACGCGGAAACCAACGACAAGCTAAATACATCACACCTACAACGGCGGGGCTGCTCGCCAAACCCATGAGCAAGCGCATATACACCGCCTGATTAAAATGGGTCACACAGCCAAAGAGAATTGCCGCAAGCGCGCAAATTGTACAACCCAAAGTCATTAACATGCGCGCGCCAAAGCGATCCACCAATAAACCCGCAGGAATTTGAAGGAATACATAGGTATAAAAAAAACTTGCTGACAAAAAACCAATGTCGGTCAAACCCACATTAAAACTAGTTTGCAGGGGCTCAATCATCACGCTATTAGCGGATTGTAACAAGAATTGATATAAGACGAAAAATGACCCGAGAACTATAAGTAACCAAGGAAAAAAACGCTTCTTTTCCATTAAGTAAACCAACTGATGGTATTACGCCGTGATTATACCATAACGCCTAATAAAAGAAAGCATAACCTTGAGGCAGAACCATGCTGCGCGTTAACATTTTTAGTCGCAATCTTTGACAAAATTAAAATTCATCTTAGTTTTTAATTTCATACCAGAGGTATTGATATAATATTTTTTTATGATATATATGTGAATCAAAAGTCGAAATGCAGATTATCTTTTAAAATTACAGCACCACCCCCATAGGCGTCATCCTGCGGGCCTGGAGCGTAGCGTAAGGCAGCACAGGATCCAGGCTCAAAATAGCTGTCGCACAGCGACACGATGATGAAGAAGAGGTAAGAATGCAACTACGTTGCATGCGATTGAGCACCTGGATCCTGTGCTAAATCGCTCCGCGATTTACACAGAGCATGTCCTGTGATCGCCGAAGGCGAGGCACAGGAATGACGCCTTCGGGGAGGCGCTTTGCTTAAAAGCTAATCTGCATTCCGACTTTTGATTCACATATATACCAAAGCTAATGTTTATGTGATGACTTTTTCTTTCAATAAGTCTGAATTTGAGATTCTACGCTAGTTTTAATGCCGAACACCCGCGCCAGCAATCGCAGCCCCAGAAGCAGATCCTACTGGACGCCA
>JAGVKT010000032.1 GCA_020050355.1 Gammaproteobacteria bacterium
ACTATCCGGATAGTGTTTATCTTGATGGTTATTGGGGTTCGGCTCGATATTTTGATGATGTTCGAGCTCAATTATTACAAGATTTAGAGCTTAAGGCGCCTCTGCCAAAAGATGCGCAAGCCTTGCTTATGCAGATCCAGGCGGAAAACGCAGTTTGTTTACATGTAAGAAGAGGTAACTATGTTACTGATCCGCATACCGCGGCTTTTCATGGCACCTGCAGTCGAGAGTATTATCAAGCTGCAGTAACGCATATGCAAAAAGAACTGGTTGCGCCAAAGTTTTTTATCTTTAGTAATGATATCGAATGGGCAAGAGCGAATTTACAATTTGTCACTCAGGCGGTGTTTATTGGTGGTGATGAGGCGCGGAATTATGTCGATTTTCATTTGATGAGGTCTTGTAAACATTATATAATTGCCAACAGTACTTTTAGCTGGTGGGCTGCTTGGTGTTGTAGCTTTGCCGGTAAGAAGATAATTGCGCCAGAACGTTGGTTTGTTGATCCTAATACTCCTCAAGAGCCTATGCCGGCAGGTTGGCTGCGTATTTAAATGGGTAAAATATGTCAAAAAAAGTTGCGTTAATTACCGGAGTTACCGGTCAAGATGGTGCTTATTTAGCAGAATTTCTGCTCAATAAAGGTTATGTTGTTCATGGTATTAAAAGGCGTACCTCTCTCATTAATACTGATCGTATTGATCATTTATTTCATGACATTCATGAGCAGGGTAGAGATTTATTTTTACATCACGGTGATATGACTGACAGCACCAGTCTTTTGCATGTGGTGCAAAAAACTCAGCCTGATGAGATTTATAATTTAGCAGCACAATCTCATGTTGCTGTTTCTTTTGAAGAGCCCGAATATACTGCCAATTCTGATGCATTGGGTGTTTTGCGCTTACTGGAAGCTATTAAAATTTTAGGGCTGACACAAAAAACTCGTTTTTATCAAGCCTCAACCAGCGAGCTGTATGGTTTGGTGCAAGAGACGCCTCAAAAAGAAACCACGCCTTTTTATCCGCGTAGTCCCTATGCGGTGGCGAAGTTATATGCTTATTGGATTACTGTTAATTATCGTGAAGCTTATGACATGTATGCTTGTAATGGTATTTTGTTTAATCATGAATCACCGATTCGAGGCGAAACTTTTGTTACGCGTAAAATCACGCGTGCATTAGCAAGAATTAAATTGGGTACGCAAAATTGTTTATATTTAGGTAATTTATCAGCAAGGCGCGATTGGGGTCATGCGCGAGATTATGTAGAGATGATGTGGTTGATGTTGCAACAACAGCAACCTGAAGATTATGTCATTGGTACGGGAATCCAATATTCTGTTAAAGAGTTTATTCAATTGGCTGCACGTGAGCTAGATATTGAAGTCAGCTGGAAAGGTGAGGGTGTGCATGAGCAAGGTCTTGATCAAAATGGAAGGTGTATTGTTGCGGTAGATCCGCGTTATTTTCGACCGACTGAAGTTGAGTCATTGCTTGCTGATACTTCTAAGGCTAGAGAAAAATTACATTGGTTTCCTAAAATTACTTTTGCTGAATTGGTCAAAGAGATGGTTCATAGCGATTTTATTGCAGCTGAACAAGAATTATTAATAAGAGATCATCAGCGGAAACAGTGATTATGAAGATTTTGATAACGGGCGCGAGTGGTATGGTAGGGCGTGCGTTGGTAGAAGCGCTGCTGCAAGAGAAGCACCAATTGCTTACCCCTTCTCGGGTCGAAATGGACTGTACGAATAAAGCAGCAACCTTAGAATATTTCAAACAACATCAACCTGATTTTGTTTATCATCTTGCTGCTAAAGTAGGTGGGATTCAAGCGAATGTAGATGATCCTGTTGGATTTTTTTATGATAATATGCAAATAAATTTGAATGTTATTCATGCTGCGTTGGCGAGTAAAACCAAATATTTATTAAATCTTGGCAGTTCCTGTATGTATCCGCGTAACAGAGAACTTTTGCGTGAAGAAGATCTTATGACGGGTGAGCTTGAGCCTACTAATGATGGTTATGCTATGGCTAAATTAGCGGGAATGTTTTTTTGTAAGTATATTGCGAGTGAATATAAGCTTTTTTATAAGACCATGATTCCTTGTAATCTTTATGGGGAATATGATCATTTTGGAACATCTCGCGCACATTTGATTGCTGCAATTATTCACAAGCTTCATATGGCAAAAACTACTGCTGCACCTTCAGTCGATATTTGGGGTGATGGGCAAGCTCGGCGTGAGTTTATGCATGTTGCTGATTTGGTGGCTGCTTTAGTTAAAGCTTTAAAAGATTATGCTGCTATGCCCATGATAATGAATGTGGGTTTGGGGTATGATTATTCGGTTAATGAGTATTATCAAATAGCGGCAAAGATTATTAATTATACGGGTCAATTTACGCACGACCTAAGTAGGCCGGTAGGTATGCAAAAAAAACTGGTAGATATCCATAAAGCCAAACAGTGGGGTTGGACTCCAAAAATTTCTATTGAAGAAGGGATTGCAAGAGTATATACGAGGGAATGGAGTTAAAATGCAAGGTTTGCCATTAGCTTGTTCTAGTTGGGATGAAAAAGAAATTGCAGCGATTGAACATATTATCGCTAAAGATCGATATACGATGGGTGAACATGTTGCTCAGTTCGAGCAAGATTTTGCACGTTTTTTTAAAATACCTTATGCGGTGATGGTAAACTCAGGATCATCTGCAAATTTATTGGCTATTGCGGCGTTGTGTTTTAAAAAACATCGGCCTTTGACTCCAGGTGATGAGGTTATTGTACCTTCATTATCTTGGTCAACTACTTATTATCCAGTGACGCAATATGGAATGAAATTGGTTTTTGTAGATATTGATCTTGAAACTCTGAATATTAATCCTGATTTGATTGAGGCTGCGATTACTTCAAAAACTAGGGCTATTTTTGTGCCTAATATTTTGGGTAATCCTGCAGATTTATTGAAGATAAAAGCCTTGTGCGCGCGTTATGATCTTTATCTCATTGAAGATAATTGTGAATCTATGGGCGCTAAACTACAAGAGCAATATGTAGGTACTTACGGGACTTTGGGTACCTTCAGTTGTTTTTTTTCGCATCATATTTCTACTATGGAAGGGGGTGTGGTAGTTACGCATGATAAAGAACTCTATCAAATTTTGTTATCTTTAAGGGCCCATGGTTGGACGCGCCAGTTGCCTGAGGATAATCTTTTGTGCGCTAAAGCTGAAGATCCATTTTATGAATTGTTCCGTTTTATTTTACCGGGTTATAATCTTCGACCGCTAGAAATGTCGGGTGCTATTGGCGTTGAGCAATTGAAAAAACTTGCTCAAATAATTAAAGTGCGTAGAGAAAATGCGCAATGTTTTGTTGAGTTATTTAAGCATCATCCGCATTTTATCATTCAAAAAGAAAATGGTGAGAGCTCGTGGTTTGGTTTTTCGCTGATTATTCGTCCTGAGAGTCCACTTAAGCGAGAACAAGTTCTTGCTAAGCTCAAAGAACATGATGTAGAGATAAGACCGATTATTTCAGGTAATTTTTTAAGGCAGCCTGTGATTCGCTATCTCAATCATCGTGTGGTAGGTGTTCATCATCACGCGGATCGAGTGCATGATTATGGTTTTTTTATGGGTAATCATCAAATAGATATCAGAAAACCTTTAGAGATTATAGCAAAGGTATGGCTCAATTATGATTAATGTGACCAAGAGTTATTTACCGGATCTTAAAAAATATCAAAATTATGTAGAAAGAATTTATGCGGCGGGTTGGCTGACTAATAATGCGCATTTAGTGCAAGAATTGACGCGGCGGCTAGAGCAGTATTTGCAAGTCAAAAATTTGATTTTGGTGAGTAATGCTACGTTAGGATTGCAGCTTGCCTATAAAGCATTGCGTCTCAAAGGAGAGGTGATTACTACGCCGTTTAGCTTTGTGGCAACCACGAGCTCTTTAGTTTGGGAAGGATTAAAGCCAAAATTTATAGATATTCATCCGCAGACTTTTTGTTTAGATGAAGCTCTCATAGAAGCTGCTATTAGTAAACATACCTCAGCTATCTTGCCCGTGCATGTGTATGGCAATGTTTGCGCAGTAGAGCATATCCAAAAGATTGCAGCTGCATACGATTTAAAAGTGATCTATGATGCAGCGCATGCTTTTGGTGTGAATTATTTAGATAAGAGCGTGTTAACTTGGGGAGATATTTCAGTTTTGAGTTTTCATGCGACTAAGCTGTTTCATACGGTTGAGGGCGGGGCTTTGGTTATTAATGATGATGAAGTTTATCAGCGCGTCAAAGAAAAATTAAATTTTGGTTTTGATCGTAACGGTAGTGGTGAGGCCGTGCGTATAGGGATTAATGCTAAGATGAGTGAATTCCATGCTGCTATGGGTTTGTGTGTTTTGGATGAAATAGAGCACATTTTATTGGCACGCAAAAAGCTCGATCAGCTCTATCGTCAAAATCTCAGCTCTCGAGTAAAATTTTTACAGATCAAAAAAAATGCAAATCCAAATTATGCGTATTTTCCTATTGTATTTGAGTCTGAAGCGCAGCTTCTTAAAGCCGTTCAATCATTGAATTCGGCACAGATTTATCCTCGGCGTTATTTTTGTCCCGCGCTCAATACCTTGCCTTATTTAGATTATGAGGCGATGCCGATTAGTGAATCTATTTCTACGCGCGTTTTGTGTTTGCCTATTTTTCCGGATCTTGCACCCGAAGCGGTTTTGAATATTTGTACCTTAGTGAATAAAGAGTTGGAATCATGAAGTTGGCAGTTATGCAACCTTATTTATTTCCTTATCTTGGTTATTTTCAACTTTTGTATGCGGTAGATACTTTTGTAATTTATGATGATGTTAATTATATCAATAAGGGTTATATCAACAGGAATGCTATTTTAGTTAATGGTCAGGGGCATCAATTTACCCTAGAGATTTTAGGTGCGAGTCAAAATAAGCATATCAATGAGCTGCAGGTCGGGCATAGTGCTGAGCGCTTGCTCAAGACCATTATGCACGCGTATAGACGTGCACCTTATTTTAAACAAGTGTTTGCCTTATTGGAATTAATTTTGCTTAATCCTGAAACTAATTTGGCGCTGTTTATTGGCAATTCGCTTGATAAGATCAAAGCTTATTTGGGTTTGACAACCCGGCTCTTTTATTCAAGTGCACTTGATAAAAATAATCTGCTGTGTGGGCAAGATAAAATTCTTGATATTTGTGCGTGCTTAAAGGCAGAGACTTATATCAATGCGATTGGAGGGAGGGCTCTTTATAATCCTCATGAGTTTAACAAAAGCAATATCAAATTATTTTTTATTAAATCGACATTCGGGAGTTATAAACAATTTGATAATGTTTTTGTACCCAATCTATCTATTATTGATGTTTTAATGTTTAACGATCAAGCAGCAGTATTAGCAATGCTTCAGCAGTATGAGCTGCTTTCGTGAGGATGGCTGTGTTATGGCAAAGGTAGTGATATTTGGTGTCGGGCAAATTGCAGAAATTGCGCATTTTTATTTAACACATGATAGTGAACATGAGGTTGTTGCTTTTGTGGTTGATAGGGCTTATTTGCAAGATTCTAGTTTTCATGGATTGCCAGTAGTTGCCTTTGAAGACGTTGTAGTTGCGTATCCGCCAGCGCACTATAAAATGCTTTTGCCGATTAGTTATAAAAAGCTCAATAAAATTCGCGCAGAAAAATATGCAGAAGCTAAAAAATTAGGCTATTCGTTTATTTCGTATATCAGTTCAAAAGCCATTTATTACGATACTCCAGTGGGGGAAAATTGTTTTATTTTAGAAAATAATATTATCCAGCCTTTTAGCGTTATCGGTCATAATTGCATTTTATGGAGTGGTAATCATATTGGCCATCATGTTGTGATACAAGATCATTGTTTCTTGGCCTCGCAGGTGGTGGTTTCGGGTAAAGTCACTATTGGTACGCATACTTTTATTGGTGTTAACGCAACCATTGCGGATAATGTGATTGTGGGTAAAGAAAATATTATTGGTGCCGGTGCATTAATTTTAAAAAATACTGAAGATCAGGCTATTTTTTCGGTTACACAGACCGAGAAATCGCCTATTCCTAGCCATCGCCTTAGGGGGTTTTAATGGCATATTTAAAGATTGTTGATCATTATGAACAGTGTTTAGAAAAGTATGGTGATAGTCCTGAAGGGGTTGATTGGACGCGCGCTGAGCAAGTGGATCGCCGTTATCAAGTAATGTTGGAATTAATCAATTATCGTGAGCGTAGCTTTGATGTTTGTGTGCCGGTAGATCTTTTGGATTATGGTTGTGGTTTGTCGCATTTGTATGGCTATATCCAAAAACAAAAGCTCTCATGGATTCATTATTTTGGTCTTGAAATATCAACTAAATTTTATGAGATGTCGCGACGTAAATATCCAGATCAAGTTTATTTTTTGGTAGATATTTTGGAAGCAGAAGCAGAGAAAAAAATTGGTAGAGATTTTGACTATGTAGTTATGAATGGCGTATTTACTGAAAAGCGTGATTTGACTTATGAGCATATGTGGCGTTATTTTAAAAGTGTTATTAAAAAAGTTTATCCTTTAGCAAAAAAAGGCTTGGCCTTTAACCTCATGTCAAAACAAGTTGAATGGGAAAAAGATTTTTTGTTCCATGTGCCCCTAGATCAGCTTGCTGAATTTTTGACGCAAGAGCTGACGCGAGATTTTATAATTCGTAATGATTATGGTTTGTACGAATATACAGTTTATGTTTATAAGAATAAGAATGAGTATGCGTTGGATTAAAAAAGGTTTGATTTTTTGTCCTGAAGGTGAATTTTCTTGGAGCCAAGCTTACGCCTCTGTGCCCACCGTGGATATTATCGCAGATAAACTTCGAATTTATTATGCTACGCGCAATCAAGCCAATCAATCGAGTATTGGTTTTATTGAGACTGATGCTGAACATCCAGACAGAATCCTTTATGTTCATGAACAGCCTGTCCTTATTAAAGGCCAGCCGGGAATGTTTGACGATTGTGGGGTGATGCCCTCTATGTTAATTAATCATGGCCAAGAAAAGTGGCTTTATTATATAGGTTGGAATGTGCGTAACACCATTAGCTATCACAATGCTATTGGCCTAGCGATTAGTAAAGATGGCGGTTTGACCTTTGAGAAATTTTCTGAAGGTCCCTTATTTGATCGAGATTATCGTGAGCCTTATTTTTCTGCTGCGCCATTTATTTTAAAGGAGCACAATCTTTGGCGCATGTGGTACTTATCTAATACCAAATGGGTAACGTTTAATGGAAAGACGGAGCCTTTTTATCATATTAAATATGCTGAATCACACAATGGTATCGATTGGCAACGTCAAGGAAAAATTGCCATTGATTTTAAGGATGCAGAGGAGTGTGGTATTGTCAGAGCTTGCGTTATCAAAGACGCTGCTACTTATAAAATGTGGTACTCTTATCGCAATTTAAATAATTATCGTAGTGATAAAAGTAATAGTTATCGCATTGGCTATGCGCATTCAAAAAATGGTGTTGATTGGGTGCGTGCTGATGAGCAGGCGGGAATTGATATTTCGAATACGGGTTGGGATAGTGAAATGATAGAGTATCCTTACGTGTATGCTTTTAAGGGCAGGTATTATATGCTTTATAATGGTAACTGTTTTGGTAAAACTGGTTTTGGTTATGCGGTTTTGGAGTCGTTATGAAGGTCATTGCTGATTATAGTCGAGATGGTTTTTATGTGGCTAAGAATTTGTTGGCTCCAACTGAGGTGACTGAAGTCGTACAAAATTTAAAAGATACTTTTGATGATCAACTTAATATTTTAAATTTATCTGCGCCAGCACACATTGCTGATTCAATGAAGCTTTTGTATAAAATTCATCTAGAGCGTTATAAAGCCACTGTTAGTTCGCTTTGGCGTAAGCTCAGTGTTTATAATTTATTACATCATGTAAAAATTCAGGATTTTGTTAAAGAACATTTTGCTTGGAAAGATATCGTTATTCCAGGAGGGCAGGTGGTGCTGATTATGTCAGAATCCTTGAAAATTCCTGGAGGGTATTTTGGTTTTGCACCGCATCAAGATTATCCTTCTGTGCAAGGAAGTTTAGATGGTTTTGTTGTTTGGATTCCTTTGGTAGATATTGATCAAAATCTCTATCCTATGGAAATCATTCCAGGTAGTCATACACGCGGTATTTTACCTTCTTTTGAAAGTGATACTGCGAGTTGGACGCTCAAGCCCGAAGCATTTAATGAGCAAGAATTTGTTAAGCTTGAATGTAATGTTGGTGATGTTATTTTTATGTCAAATTTTACGGTACATCGTAGTTCCACAAGCGGCGATGATAGAGTCAGATTAGCCTGCAGTACGAGATATGATAATGCCGATGAAAAAACTTTTATCGATCGCTGTTATCCAACGGCTTATACGCGTGGCGTGCATCGGGCTTTAATGAATATAAAGTATTAATATGAGTTTTAAAAAAAATACCCTCGCTAATTATTTTGGCCAGATTTATATTACTTTTATTGGTATTGTCATTTTACCGTTCTATTTACGCTATTTGGGTGCAGCTGCCTTTGGTTTAATCGGTTTGTTCGTTATGTTGCAATCTTGGTTAAGGTTGCTTGATATGGGTTTGTCACCTGCTTTTGCTAGACAAGTTGCTTATGTGCGTGGTAAAGAATTTGATCTTTTTGCGCTTAAGCGCTTGTTAAGAAGTCTTGAGCTTATTTTTTTAGTAGGTGCTTTATTTATTGTGATTACGATGGGTTTTGCCAGTCATTGGATTGCGCGTTCATGGTTGCAAGTTCAGGGCTTAAGTATTGCTAGAGTGGCGTTGTGTGTTTTTCTGATGGGTATGATTATTGGTTTGCGATGGTTTTCTGATCTTTATCAAAATGGTATTCGCGGGATGGAGGATCAGGTTTGGCTCAATATGCTGAATATTTTTATGGTATCTTTGCAATATCTTGGAGGTTGGACTTTTTTACATTGGGTGAGTCATGATCCTTTATATTTTTTCGAGTATCAATTGCTTGTTTCGGGATTTAATTTACTGGTATTAGGAAGGCGATTTTATCAATCTATCCCGCAACAGCGTAGTGTGGGTATGCATATTTCATGGAGTGCTATTAAAGAAGTTTTGCCTTTTGCTGGAGCCACTGCTTATTTGGCGGTAGTCTGGATTATTATTACGCAGTTGGATAAGTTAGTGCTTTCTAATATTTTACCTTTAACCGAATATGGTTATTTTTCTTTAGTCGTTGTGGTGTCCAATGGCATGCTGATGTTAATGGGGCCTATTAATCAGGCGATATTGCCACGCATGACCTATCTTTTAGCGCAGGGAAGAGAAGCTGATATGTTGGTGTTGTATCGTCAAGCAACACAGATTATGGCTATTGTTATGTTTGCTTTAACGGGAATGCTTGCGGTTTTTGCTCCAGAGCTTTTGTATGCTTGGACGGGAGATCGAGCTGCAGCGGCTTGGGCTAGTCCCATTTTGTTTTGGTATGTTTTAGGCAATGGCTTTTTATCGATGTTGACGTTTCAATATTATTTGCAATACGCGCATGGAAAGTTAAGGCTTAATGTGGTGATTAATACGATCTCTGCATTCATTACTGTGCCTTTGGTGTTGTTTGCTGCCTATCATTATGGTGCTTGGGGTACGGCGTTTAGTTGGTTTTTGATAAAAGCGGTGTCATTTTTTATTTGGGTACCCTTAGTGCATCGTTTTTATGCGCCAGGGTTACATTGGAAATGGCTCGGTGCTGATGTATTGCCGGTGCTGCTCGCTACGCTTGTGGTTATGACAATATTTCGGACGCTGCCGTTGCATTTTGAATGGATGAATAGATTTGAAATTTTATTAAGTTTGTTTATGCTCGGGCTCTTAGTGCTTTTGAGTAATGCTTTAGTTTCAAATGTTGGCCGTAGTGTTATCACCACCTTCGGACGAAAAATAATAAGGTCGCTGAAATGGAATTAAGAACTGAAGCAGAAATCATGAAAACTTGGCATGCAACTGCTCCCCTGGTCAGTATTGCTTCTATTACCTATAACCAAGAGCGTTATATTCGCGATGCGTTTAATGGCTTTTTAATGCAAGAAACAGATTTTCCTTTTGAGATTATTATTCATGATGATGCTTCAACTGATGCTACGCCTTTGATCATTAAAGAATATGTAGCGCGTTATCCGAAATTAATTAAGCCTATTTTTCAAAAAGAGAATCAGCATTCTTTGGGTAGAAAAGTGCAAATGATTTCTATTATGGCGGCGCAGGGCAAATATATTGCCTTATGTGATGCTGATGATTATTGGACTGATCCTAAAAAACTACAGAAACAAGTAGCTGCAATGCAGAGGCATCCCCAATGTTATATGAGTTTTCATCCAGTAAAAGCATTGCAAGTGCGGGGCAATGAAGTTGAAGAATTTATTATGCAGCAAGGTGATCAAGAAAAAATTTTTACGCCGCAAGAAGTTATTTTGGGTGATGGTGGTTTTTGTCCTACGGTTTCTTTGATGTTTGTTCGGGAAGTTTTTGCGGATATGCCAGATTGGTTTTATAGCGCGCCCGTGGGTGATTATTTTATGCAGATTTTAGGTGCGCTTCATGGCGGGGCGCTTTATATGAATGAGGTCATGGCCGTTTATCGTTGTAATGTTCATGGTTCTTGGTCATCACAAATGCATCGTCCTGATTTTTTACTGCGATGGCATCAACAACTTATCCAGGCTGTAGATGCTATAGATCAACATACTCAAAAAAATTATGCTCGAGAATTTCAGATGATGCGCAAAAAATTTAATTTTTGGATGATTAAAAATAAAGATATTTCCCTCAAAAAAAGACAGGAAATTTTTAAAAATAATCGGCATGCACTCAGGCTTAAAGATAAAATAATGTGGTATGCACTTTATCAATATCCTCGATTTTATGCGCTGTGTCTTAGGTTGTTCAAGTAAATATACCAAACGCTATGATTTTCATTGTTTGGTGAGTTATGTTTTTATGTTACTATTTGCTCGCACAACAAGTAGGCAATACCAGCCAAATTTTAGGTCGAGAAAATGGGGTTCTTAAGAATATTATTAGCACTCTCTGTGCTCGTTGTTCATGCTAACTTTCGCCATGGGAGTATGGAATTAATTCCCGCTGATTTAGCTGTTGAAATATTTTATATTATTTCTGGCTATTATATGGCAATGATATTGAGTTTAAAATATCAAAATGTGATAAAAGCCTTTTTTATTAATCGTGCAACTAAGATTTATTCGATCTATTTTGTGGCATTGTTATTTGCGTTTTTGGTCAAGTTAATTATTGCTTATCGCCACCAGCTACCTGTTTTTGATATTGGTATGTATCCAATGTTGGCACAGGTTTGGATTGTATTTTCAAATATTTTTATTGTTGGTTTAGATTGGCAGATGTTTGCTACTATTGTAAATCATCATATTGTGTTTTCCGAAAACTTTAGAAGCGCTCCATTCGAATTTGCAAGGATGATGTTGTTGCCTCAAGCATGGTCAATCAGTTTAGAACTATATTTTTATTTATTGATTCCCTTCATTGTAAGAAGAAATTTAATTTTAATGGTTTTGTTTATCGGTAGTTTTTTGATAAAAATAATCCTCTTTTATTACGGATATTCTTTTGATCCGTGGTCATATCGCTTTTTTCCTGCTGAATTATGGCTTTTTTTGTTAGGAACCATGGCTTTTAAATATAGAGATATTCTTAATAAAATACCTAAAAGCTTAATAGCAATTTATTTTATTGCTCTCGTACTCTGTCCAGGGAAAAATCAAGATAATTATCAATACTTTTTTATTTACTTGTTGAGTTTTTTAATAATACCTAAATTATTTACGCTATCAAAAAATTCAAAATGGGATAGATTTATAGGGGAATTGTCATATCCATTCTACTTAATACACTCAACAGTATTGATGCTATTTAGTTCGCAGCCAATTAATAACTTTGCAGAATTGTTATTTATTATTGGGTTAGTTTTTGTTTTATCATTTGCAATTGAAAGATTTTTTTATGTTCGGGTACAACGATTTAGACTTGCGACACTCAAGCATTTTAAAAAAGAAACAAAAAACGCTGAGCCTATCCAAGATGTTGTAGGCCCGGCCTTACTTCCAGTACTTTTGCCTTCTGATTAAATGTATTTCTGTGAAAAATATTCTTAGATCCTAGTTATTAGGGTATATACTAATCGTACTTCAAACTACTGGTATATTAACTCTGTTGTGGGCGTAAGATATTTTCATCCATAATTCTAAAATTGGTTTTCAGTGCTTGGGTTGGAGAGAAATCTACTTCGGGTGCGTAATGTTTCATGCTTACTAAGCTGTCACTGCGTAAGCCAAGTTTTAAGCCGCTTATTTCAGCAAGTCTTAACGCCCAATAAATTAAAATATAAGGGATGGGCAACAATAATATTTTTTTGTGATTAGCAGCGGCTAGGGTTTGAATAATTTTTTTAAACGTTAAAGGTTGATTTGCTGCGGCGATAATAGGCTTATCTGCTGTAGTGTTTGTCATGCCCAATTGATAAAGTAGTGCGGCCAAATCATCGACATGACAAGGATAAAAAATTTGTTGCCCTTTACCAATCAAAGGAATGATCGGGGAAATTTTAATGAGCTTATTGATGGCGCCAATGATGCCTTGAGGCTGGTGGTTGTAAATCAATCCTGGCCGAATGATGATTACCCCTAGCTCTTGCGCTAAAATTTCAATTTTTAATTTATTTTTTCCGTAGGTTGAGCATACGCCCGGAAAAGCAGACATTGAAGAAATAAAAATAATAGTTTTAACGCCCTGTTGTTTTGCTTGTTTAAATAAATGCAGGCTACCTTCGACATTGATTTGTTCGCTTTCAGAGGCATTGCGTGTATTGAAATCATAAGCGCAATGAATTAATACTTCTATGCCTTGTAATCTGGGATAAGAATTTTTGTCCGTGAGTTGATAAGGAATGCAATATTCAGGAGTAGTTGCGTTAGGCTTTCTGCTGAGCTGATATATTTGCCAGCCTTTGCTCTGTAAGTATTTTGTGACGTGTGTGCCTACGTAGCCATTGGCTCCAGTGATGGCGCAGGTTATTTTATTCATAAAGTTCACATTCGCTGGCGATGCGATAAGCATTGGCCATAATGGTTAATGTGATTGAAGAGGCAGGAATACTAGGAAAAATCGATGCATCTACTAAATGTACTCGAGTATAACCATAAGGTCGACCCCAGATATCTGTGTGTGCTTGTTGGGTTTTTGTGCTCATTGGAAAACTACCGCCATAATGATTAGATCGTCCTAGTTTACTTATTTTAAGCATTAGTCCGATAGGAATAAAGCCCAGCAAAAAACTTTTTCTAAATAAAAAACGTAGTAAAGCCTTGATGTCTTTTTGGCTTTTTGGTTGTGGCATCAGTTGAACCTCGGTGGTATCTTCTTTTTGCGTTAAGGCAAGTGCACCAGAATCTTCTGAAGATAAATAACCTTGAAGCACAATCATTCTTTCTAAAATTGGTTTTAGTAAAATTTTTGCGTACGGATAAAAACCTTTAAACAGGCGTTTAAATTCGGCTTCATAGTGTTCCATGTAAGTATAAATTTGAAGATATATGGTTTTTGAAGTGAGTTCGGGTTTGTTGATTTTTAAATACATTTGACATAGCGTATGGAGTTTTTCTTGAGCAATATTTTTAAAACGTTTGTATAAAAAAGCAGGAAACATAAAATGTTGAGATTCTAGAATCTTTATAGAGCTTGGATTGTGGGAGGAGGAGAGCATGATGTGACTGGTGTTTAAAGCACCGCAAGCTAAAAATACTTGGGAAGCTTTAAGTGTTTGTGGTTTTTTGCTATTAAAATCTTCAATGTGTAGGTGTGGTATATTATTGATCTCTTCAATTTTTTTAAGGACATGATGTTTAAGGTAAGTGAATTTGGAATTTTTTTGTAGCTCTTTTAGAGTTTCGCGTGTTGAATAAATCAATTGATATGGGCAGCCGTATTGGCATAAGCCACAATAAGTACAGTTGTTTTTTTGGTCTTTGAAATGTACAGCTAATCTTGCAGTACCAAAAGTGATGCCTTGATGTGCCAATGCCGTACTATGTTTTTGGTAATGTTTTAATAAATGTTGTGCCGGGGAGCTCAGATGATAATGTGTAGAATCTTGTGTATAAATCGGATAATGATGACTGCCTTGTTCATGCGTCATTGCATGAGGGATGAAGCTTAATATTTTTTGATAGTAGGGTTCTAGCTGCGTTAAGGTGATCGGCCAATCGGCTAATTCATTAGCGCTGTAAGGTGCAATAAAACTACCCCAAACATTACTCAAGCCGCCCTTGGCAAAAGAGGGTGTGCAAAATACGTGCTGATCAAATTTAAACTTATGATGCTGGCTGACGCCGGAATAAGGATAGTCGGAGCCGTAAGATAATTTTAAACTATTGCCATCTTGAATTTGGTGTTTAAATTTTTCGATAACATTGGTATTCCAATGATTTTGCAGTTGTTGTAATTGCTCTTGCATATCCGGTTCTAATTCTATTCCTACGTCTAACATCGTGACGCAGTGTCCTCGCTCTAATAAGGCTTTTGCAGTTGCGACACCGGCAGGGCCCGAGCCTGCGATATATATCATTGAGCAGTAACTCCAAAAATTTTTTTAGAGGTCGACATTTTTGTCAATGACTTGTTTTAATAGGTCGGCTAATAAGCCAAAACAAATCACTAATAAACCCATTAATGCAGCGCCGACACCTAAAGAAAACATGGTTTTTAAATGAGTTGATAAGCCGATGACGAAGAAAATAAAAGAGAGACTCAAACAAAAACCACAAAATAACAGAAATAACTTTAAAGGATTGTAGTAGTTCACCGCTTGCAAAATATATTGCAAGGTTCGTAAAGAATCTTTAAATAATTTTACTTTGGTTTTGCCTCGGCGTTGATGGTAAGGAATTTCAATGTACTTAACGAATTTTCCTGTCATCATAAAAGCAAGTGTCATGGAAGTGGTAAAGCTAAAAGTGTTACATAATTTAGATAGTATTGGCATGATCTTGCTTTTGCTAAATACGCGTAAACCTGAATTAATATCAGGGATTTTGCGCTCAGCGCTAAACTCCACGATAAAACGTAATAGGCGGCGTAGCGGTGCCTTGAGTAATGATTCTTGATAATATTTACCAGTACGAGCTCCTACCACCATATCAAAACCTTTTTGATATTCTGTTAATAAGACGGGTACTTGATCAAAAGGATAGGTGCAATCAGCGTCGGTGATTACGATCGCTTCGTATTGTGCTGCCTTGATGCCGTCTTTTAACGAGCGACCATAACCGATATTGTGTGGGTGGGAGATGACTTTGGCTTCAGTGCCTTTAAGTACCTCGCTGGTTTTATCGGTAGAGCCGTCATTGACAATGATAATTTCGTAGGTTTGTATACCTGCATTTTGACAGACTGTGCGTATTTCGTTGATGGTTTCTAAAATAGCATCTTCTTCGTTGTAAGCAGGGATAACAATGGAGATGGGAAGATTCAATGGTTAACCTTTAAATAGCCCTGATACCAAAGGGCCAAAGATAACAAATTAAATAAGCGATGTCCATGGTCACAGCGCCCCTGGCGGTGTTCTTGCCACATGCGCATAATAGTTTCTTTGTTGAACCAGGAGCTTAATAGTGTGCTGGTAGTTAATTCATAGGCGTAAGCAAATAAATCATGCGCGAGCCAATGTGAAATAGGGCTGTTAAAGCCGCGTTTGGGTTGTTGTAAAACATGAGGTGGTAGTTGTGGCGCCTGGCTTTTTTTTAAAACATATTTACCAGAGTGTCCTTTTATTTTGTATTCTATGGGTAGTGCAGCGGCAAACTCTACAATTCGGTGATCTAAGAAAGGTGCGCGTACCTCAAGAGAATTACTCATGGCGGCACGATCTACTTTTAACAAAATATCATCTACTAGCCAGGTTTTTATGTCGACATACATTGCTTGATCTAAATAATGACAAGAGGCCACATCATTAAACCAAGCTAAGTCATTACTCAATACGTCTTTTTTACTGAGCTCTTGATATTCAGATTGTAATAAGGCTTGTTTTTGGATGGGGTTAAAGATTTCACGCCAGCTTAAGTGTGCTCTGGCTGCGTCTAGTAAAGCGCCTTGTAAAAATTGTTTTAATTTGTAGTCCCAGCTAATTTTTGCAAAAGAAGTAGGTAAATATTGGCTGGCGCGGGCTAAAATTTTACGGGCTGCTAAAGGAAGATATTGCATTTTTTGATAGTAACGATCGGCTTGATAGGTAACATAGCCGCCAAATAATTCATCGCCACCATCACCTGATAAACTCACCGTAACATGCTCTTTAGCAAAAGCGCATAAGAGGTAGGTTGGGATTAAAGATGAATCTGCAAAAGGCTCATCAAAAGCATAAGCAAGTTTGGGGAGTAATTCATGAATGTTTGCTGAAATTATTTTGCTTTGATGTTGGACATCTAAGTATTTTGCTGTTTTTGCACTTTGGTTTAATTCGCTGTAAGTTTTTTCTGAAAAGCCGATGCTGTAGGTGTTTACTTGTTTTGGCGCAAGAGTACGCATATGTGCCACAATTGTAGATGAATCAAGGCCACCGGATAAAAACGCTCCTAAAGGAACATCAGCAATGGTTTGTTCCTTAAGCGCGTTAATTAATAGGTTGTTTAATTGTGCTTCGGCTTCTTTAAAAGTGAGCTCAAGTTTGTGTTGAAAGTGATATGCTAAAGACCAATATTCGATTATCTTTTGGGTTTTTGTATTAAAGTCGTATTGTAGATAACTTGCAGGGGGTAATTTGTAAATATTGGTCAAGATGGCATCGTTTGTGGCGGTGTAGTTAAAACTTAGATAGTGGCTTAAAGCGCTCATGGAAAGGGTCTTGTTCACAAAAGGATAATGCACTAAGCCTTTTAATTCAGAAGCAAACGCCAGGCCTTGTTGCCAGTCATTGTTGATAGCAGTGTAATATAAAGGTTTTTCACCCATGCGATCACGTACTAAGTAAAGTTGTTGTTCTTGTTGATCCCAAATAGCAAAAGCAAACATACCCACCAAGCGTTGAAGGCACTTGCTGCCCCATTTTGCCCAAGCTTCAATCAGCACTTCGCTATCAGATTGGGTACGAAAAATGTGTCCTGCTTTTGATAGTTCTTGTTGGAGCGTGCGATAATTATAAATTTCACCATTAAAGCTTAAGCAATAACGTCGGCTGCTATCCCACATGGGTTGGGCGGCGCGGTCATTCACATCGATGATTGCCAGGCGATTGTGGCCGAAGCAACCTTGCGTTAAATTGACGATGTGGCTGCCATCGGGCCCTCGATGTGCCATTGCGGCCAATACGGGTTGTAATATTGTTGCGTGGCGATAATTTGGTAGCGAGCTAATGATTCCGGTAATTGCGCACATAGATCTTTTTTATTCCAAGATGCAGTTTTGCTATGTAATAAATATTCTGTGATAGTAGGCACAGAAATGCTTAACAATGGTGCGTTAATTTAACCAAGATTTCATCAGGTAGGCCAGTAACTTTTTTAGTGAAATCAAGAGTTGCGCCGTTTAATAACATGTTTTTAGCAATTTCGAGAGCTTCTTCATGTTTGCCCTGTACTAGGCCTTGCTCTATACCTGAAAGCATACCGCGCTCAAAACCTTTTTGCTCTAAACGCTCTCCTAAAAGCCTACCGCGCTCAAACCCTTTTTGCTCTAAACGTTCTCCTAATGTCATGATGTTTTCCTCCGATAAGGCTGCATTTAATGCTTCTAAAAAATCTTCATCTG
>JAGVKT010000030.1 GCA_020050355.1 Gammaproteobacteria bacterium
CCCTACAGCACGGCGTTTGCTTTTGGGACAAACAATGAAAACTTAACGCTAAGTAAAAACTTCGCATCTTCAACTGCGTTTGGTATATACTTATGCATTTAGAGAACGACATACACATGAATATTTCAAAAAAAAAACTTTTGGTTTTTGGTATTTTTATTATTATTGCTCCCAGAATTTTTTATGCTGAAAGTGAAACATTAACTACGCTTTTACCAAACGCTGCTCCTCCCAATAATGATGTCGTGGACCAACGCGCGCAACAAGAAAATAAAGTTTCTAGTGATCCTTACGTACTCACTTTTTACCAACCTACTTATATTTTGCCTTTTTATTATACCGGTTCACCTGATAATACTGCCTACCAAGGCAATGTTCCTGACAATCAAACGCTGCAACATAGCGAATTTAAATTTCAATTTAGCTTTAAATATCCTCTTTGGAAATTTAATGATAATCACAAACTCTATTTGGCTTATACGCAAATGTCTTATTGGCAGGCCTATCAGCGCTCGCCCTTTTTTCGTGAAACTGATTATGAGCCCGAGATTTTTTTAGCCAATCAAGTTAATATTCCATTGGGTCATGGTTGGCAGACTAATTTTTTAAATATAGGTGCCATTCATCAATCTAATGGTGAAGGTGATGCTCTAGAACGTAGCTGGAATCGCTTGTATATCAATGCAATTGAAGGCCGTGGCAATTGGATGATCCAAGTCGAACCTTGGTATCCCATTCAAGATAGTTCATTAGAGACACATAATCCGGATATCGCTCGGTACATGGGTTATGGCCAAGTCGTCGTTGCTTATAAACATTCACAACAAGTCCTTTCTTTACAGATCCGTAATGAAGTAGAAAGCGCTTTTAGGCGTGGCGCGTTGCAAGCAACTTGGAGTTTTCCTTTAGGCATTCGTCATTTAAAAGGTTACGTGCAAGTTTTTAGCGGCTATGGTCAAAGTTTAATTGAATATAATCACTATACGAATTCTGCTGGCGTCGGTTTAAGTTTGAGCGATTGGCTTTAATGCGCATTAGCAATTTCAGATAAACTGCGCCCGGTCTTTACACTTTTGGTATTGAGTAATTTTTCATTAGGCAAGGTGCTGGCGTATTTATCTTTATTTTTAATCAATAACCAATTTGGGCGCCGCCCTTGGGTTTTCATTTTTAATAAAGTCCATCGGCCTTTTAGTTTTTCACCATTTAAGAGAAATTCTAATTTGCCTTGCTTATAACCCTCTTCAGGATCACCGATGGGCTCCCACGTACCTTTATCCCAAAGCATGACCGCCCCGCCGCCATACTCGCCCTCAGGAATTACGCCTTCAAATTTTGCATATTCTAAAGGATGATCTTCTACTTCAATCGCCAGACGTTTTTCTGCAGGATGTAAACTCGGGCCTTTAGGCACAGCCCAACTTTTGAGCACGCCCTGCAAGGCTAAACGAAAGTCATAATGTAAATGTGATGCCGCATGCTTTTGAATTACAAAAATAAACTTCTTGCTGGTCGCTTTTTTTGCTTTTGGCTCAGGTGTATTTTTAAAATTTCTTTTCTTGCGATAGGTTGCTAAACTCATGATTGCTCCTGTTTGAAGATTGCGTTTTATTAAAGTACCTGCATTATTAAGTTATTTTAATATAGATGTGAATCAAAAGTCGAAATTATACAAAAAATTGACGTGAAAATTTCACTGTTTGTCCCAAAATCGAAAGCCATGCCGTAGGGGCGTAGCTTGCTACGCCCGGCACGGCAAAGGCATTAACATGAAGCAGCAAGACCTGTTTAATAAAAAAATCATCATTGCTTATGCGCTTTAAAGCCCTGCAGTTACCGGGCGTAGCAAGCTACGCCCCTACGGCATGGCCTTTATGCTATGGGAGTAAACAGTGAAAACTTAACGCCAAGTAAAATCTTCACATCTTGAAGTGCGTTTGGTATATACCAAACGACTATCTTGCTCTCAACGTGGAATTATCGTTTTAGGCTTAGGCTTTCTGCTCTTTTCTCTAACTCGCAATTTATCAAAGCATCTAGATACATTACGATGGGCGAGGTTGGAAATTTTGATTTTATATACTGAAATACACTAATTTCATATTCATTTAATTTTGAAATAATATTATCAGCTTTTTTTAAAGAAAGTACTGCAGTTGCTGTTTCTTCGCTCTCACACGTTGCAAATGAGGTGTCTGCAGCAGCTACAAAAGACTTGAGATCTTCTAATTCAAGACAAAAATTCCCATAAGCAAATAACTCTTTAATTGATTTTTCAAATTTTTTCATAGTTAAACCATCCTTGTTGTTGTAGAATATTCCTATACATCTACTGCAAAATCCTATTTACAGTATATATAGTATACAACATAAATCCTTTTATGTATAGTGTTAAAATATGAACACCCTCGCACGCCTCGCTGCGTTGGCCGGAAGTGCAGCGGACCATTCCGCGAAAAAGAAATTTGGGTCATTAGCTCAGTTGGCAGAGCAGCGGACTCTTAATCCGTAGGTCGAAGGTTCGAACCCTTCATGACCCACCAAATTTTGCAAAATTTCATTGAGGCATAAAACTATTTGTTAAACCTCAGTCTTTTGCAGTACGATGAATATATTCAAATCCCATAAACTCATAATGACCTCTAAAAAACCATTACCGCTTTCTTTCATGCGCATCTTATTATTAGTGTTTTTGCCATTTACCGGCGGTTATTTTATTACCAGCTTTTTTAATCAAGTGAATAGCGTGCTCGCGCCTTATCTGTTACATAGCATTCATATGCGTATTTTTGATTTAGGCGTGATTACCTCTATTTATTTTTTGGGTGTGGGCATAGCACAAATTCTTCTAGGAACCCTACTTGATCATTATGGACCAAGAAAAGTTGAAGCTACTTTGCTGATCATTGCCGGACTGGGCATCATGATTTTTGCTACAGCAACCACGCCGATACAGCTTTTTATTGGGCGAGGCCTTATTGGTATTGGCGTGAGTAGCGGCTTGATTGCGGGTTTTAAAGCAATACGTTTATGGTTTCCGCGCGATAAAATCCCTCTGGCGAATGGCAGCTTTATGGCTACCGGCAGCTTAGGCGTTATCGCTTCTACGCTGCCGGTAGAATGGTCTTTAGAATTTATGAGCTGGCAGCATCTGCTGCTGATTCTTTGTGCCTTTACTTTTGTTATTTCTGCATGTATCTTTTTTATCGTTCCTAATCATCCTAGCCAAGAACATCTACCCGCTAAACTAACTTTAGAACGCCAGCTTTTAGAAACTAAAAAAATTTTTTCTTCGCGCTATTTTTGGAGAATTTTTCCGGTAGCTACCTTAGCTTTTGATAATAACATGGCCATTGTAGGCTTGTGGGCCGGCCCTTGGTTTTCATCGGTAGCTGGATTTGACAACATAGAAATTGCGCGACATTTATTTGCGATTGCGCTTGCTTTAATTCTTGGAATTGTTTTATGGGGCGTCATTGCTGATCGCGTGATGCATTTATTAAAACGCCCGATTACTTTTGTTTTAGGTATTGGTTTGTTTTTTTACCTTTCAATACAAATGCTCTTGGTGATTGGTATTGCACCTGGCAGCTATTTACTCTGGATTTTATTTGGCTTTAGCAGTCGCAGCTTAACGCTAGCTTATGCTGCGCTCTCGCAACATTTTCATATGCAATATGTAGGTCGCGCCTCAGCCATTCTTACTATGTTTTTTTTCGCCAGTACTTTTATCGTACAAATGAGTATGGGCGCTATTATCAATTTATTTCCTAAAAATGCGGCGGATCAATATCCTGTTATTGCTTATCATACAGCCTTTGGGAGTATTTTAGCCTTGCAAATTCTTGCTTATTTATGGTTTTTATTGTTCCGTAATACTGAGCCCCCTGATACTGAATAAATAGCTATTGATAATGATTCTCATTTAAGATATTATTATTTTCTTTTTATTATTCTCTATTATGCATACACCTTCACGCGCTCCTGCTTGGAGCACGATCTTTTCTCTGATTGGCGAATTTTTTAAAAGCGGTCCTAATATGCTTTTTTGGTTTGCTTTTTTAATTGACCTGCTTGTTAATTTAGAAGTAGATACGCCTCTTGGAGCATCGAAAAAAAGCTTGATTGCTGCTGCATTTCTTTCTAGCTTTGTCACTGCGGGTTTGATGTATTGCCACTTTAAATTAAATTTACAAAACCAAAGCTCTGATGCACTTATTGTACGCCCAAGAACTGGCACTGGTTTTGGCGTGCCTGACGTACCTTCTACCAATACCCACATTCTACAAAAACTCGCTTTAATAGGCGATCGTATCGGCCATATTGGCGGCATTGCTTCAGTACAATCCTATCTCGTTATGCTTCTAGGTTTGTTTGGCACCCTACCTTCAAGATCCATCCGCATAGGCTTGAATGTGGGCACCTTTATTTTAGGAACTCTCTGCTCTCGAGGGGACGCGCATACCTGCCATACCAATTTGCTGAAAGCAAATTCTGAATATTATGCAGATGCAGCCCCAGATAGTTTTGATATTTTTTGTGTAGGTCGTGACACTAAAAATGACCGCCCTACGTTTGCTACGATTTTTTCTATCGTCGCAGAAGTATTACAGAATGCGCCTAGCAATGCTTTTTGGTTTGCTTTTTTAACTGATTTACTTTTTAATTTAGAAGTTGCTAATCCGCTGCTTGGCGCGTCAGAAAAAAGTTTGATCGCTGGTGGCGTCTTTGCGCTTTATGTGAGTGCGTGTGCCGCTTACTGTCATTACATTTTGAACTTAAGCAATCAAGCAAGCAGCACATCACTAGCAGAAGGCCCGTTAGCTGAGCTCTTAATTGAAACACCAGCTCGAAACATTTTTGACTCATCAAGAACTACCAGCTCGGGACTTACTTTGTGGCAAGTGGCCGCCTTAGCTGGAGATATGTTAAGTCATATGCTAGAAATCTCGGCAGCACAGTCTTTAATATTAGTCATCATCGGCGCTTCCTGGCCGCGTTCTTTACGCATTGGTTTAAATGTTGCTAGCCTTGCGCTTTCGGTATTATTTTCTATGGGTGAAGTGCAGACTTGTCGCACCACCATTTATGATTATAATGTGCGCACTGCTGCTCGTATGCCTAACAGATATGCTTGGCTTTTTGGGAGTGTGTGGTGCGTGCGCCCTACCTCAAAGCCGAGAAATGTTACTGATAGCACACTTTAGCCTTAGCTAAATCCACTAGCAACTTCATGTTAATTTGCTTTTGACCCTCTAGGCTTTGCAGAGAATTTTCGCTATAATCTTCTCACCTTTTTTGACGCTTTTATGAATGCTCAATAATTATTTACCTATTGTTATATTTTTGGTGGTTAGCGCGGCTATGGCTGTTGCCATCGTAGTATTGAGCAAATTATTAAGTTATTTTTTAAAAGTGAATCACCCTAATCAACAAAAAGTTTCACCCTATGAATGTGGCTTTCCAGCTTTTGAAGATGCGCGCCTGCGCTTTGATGTTAAATTTTATTTAGTGGCTATTTTATTTATTGTTTTTGATTTAGAAGTCGCTTTTTTATTCCCCTTCGCCGTGGTCATGCGTAGTCTCTCTTGGCATGCATTGTTGGCTGTGGGTTTATTTTTACTCTTGCTCATTGTGGGCTTTATTTATGAATGGAAAAAAGGAGCGCTGGAATGGGAGTAAATTTAAATCCCTTTGGTGAGCATGGCTTTTTTACGACAACAGCAGAAGAACTTATTAATTGGGCGCGTACTGGCTCGCTCTGGCCGATGACTTTTGGCTTGGCTTGTTGCGCTGTTGAGATGATGCAGGCTGGTGCTTCACGCTATGATATGGATCGCTTTGGCGTGGTTTTTCGTCCAAGCCCTCGACAATCTGATGTGATGATTGTTGCAGGTACTTTATGCAATAAAATGGCGCCAGCATTACGCGCGGTTTATGATCAAATGGCTGATCCCAAATGGGTCATTTCTATGGGATCGTGCGCCAATGGTGGCGGCTATTATCATTATTCTTACTCTGTCGTTCGTGGTTGTGATCGTATTGTTCCTGTAGATATTTATGTGCCTGGATGCCCACCGACCGCTGAAGCTTTGTTATATGGCATCATGCAACTACAAAATAAAATTGCCCGTGGCAGAAATCGTAAAAATAAAGGAACTATTTAATGCTCTCTCAGTTACATCAACAACTAAATACGCGTTTTTCTGCCCAGCTTATTGCGGTTAGGCTTGTGCATGATGAGCTTACTTTAGTCGTTGCGCCTGAACATATTCTTGAATGTGCGCAAGCACTTAAAAATGAATTTCATTTTGAACAATTGATCGAATTGGCCGGCATTGATTATGCACAATTTGGAATTGATGAATGGAACACTAAAAGCGCGACTCATGTAGGCTTTTCTCGCGGTGTTGCAAATCGTACTACCGAGACTCATATTGGTTCACGTTTTGCCGTCGCTTATCATTTGCTTTCTTATAAAAATAATCTGCGCTTACGAATTAAATGTTTTTTGCATGATGAATTTCCTGAAGTTGCTTCAGTTACTGAAATCTGGCCTGCAGCCAACTGGTTTGAGCGTGAAGCTTTTGACTTATTTGGCATTATCTTTCGATGCCATCCTGATTTGCGCCGCATTCTTACGGACTATGGTTTTATTGGGCATCCCTTCCGTAAAGATTTTCCGTTAATTGGCCAAGCTGAACTACGCTATGATGCAAACTTGGCACGCACTGTTTATGAACCTGTAGAAATTACGCCACGTATTTTAGTTCCTAAAGTTATTCGTGATGACCATCGTTACCTTTTAGAACAAGAAAAATTGCCAGAAGGAACTTCATAAATAATGACTACTGAATTTAAAAATTACACCATAAATTTTGGCCCACAACATCCAGCTGCGCATGGTGTATTACGCTTGGTTTTAGAATTAGATGGCGAAACCGTTGTGCGTGCAGATCCGCATATTGGCTTACTTCATCGCGGCACTGAAAAATTAGCAGAAACCAAGCCCTACAACCAAAGCATTGGTTATATGGATCGCTTAGATTATGTTTCTATGATGTGTAATGAACATGCTTATGTCATGGCAATTGAAAAATTATTAGGCATCACGCCACCGATACGCGCTCAATATATTCGCGTGATGTTTGCTGAGATTACGCGCATTTTAAATCACTTAATGTGGCTGGGTGCTAATTCGTTAGACCTAGGCGGAATGACCGTATTTCTGTATGCATTTCGCGAGCGTGAAGATTTAATGGACTGCTATGAAGCTGCATCAGGTGCACGTATGCATGCTACCTATTTTAGACCTGGTGGCGTTTATCGTGATTTACCTAATTTTATGCCGCAGTATCAACCCTCGCCTTTTAAAAATGCTAAAGACTGCGAAAGGCTTAATGCGAACCGTCAAGGCTCATTATTAGATTTTATCGAAAATTTTACCCAACGCTTTCCTAAATGTGTGGATGAATACGAAAATCTTCTTACCGATAATCGCATATGGAAGCAGCGCACGGTTGGAATTGGCGTGGTTTCGGTTGAGCAGGCTTTAGCGCTAGGATTTACTGGGCCCATGTTGCGTGCATCAGGCTTAGCTTGGGACTTGCGTAAAAAACAACCTTATGCCGTTTATGATCAATTACAATTTAAAATTCCTGTGGGTAGTGCTGGTGATTGTTATGACCGTTACTTGGTGCGGATCGCCGAAATGCGTGAATCTAATGAAATTATTAAACAATGTATAACTTGGCTTAAAAATAATCCTGGGCCGGTCATGATTGATGATCACAAAGTTGCCCCGCCTGATCGTCAACACATGAAAGGCGATATGGAATCTTTAATTCATCATTTTAAATTATTTACCGAAGGCTATTGTGTACCTGAAGGTGAGGTTTACGTTGCCACAGAACATCCCAAGGGGGAATTTGGCGTCTATTTGATTTCTGATGGCGCAAACAAGCCTTATCGTTTAAAAATTCGCGCACCTGATTTTGCGCATTTATCGGGTATTAATCAATTGCTCGCAGGCCACATGCTGGGTGATGTACCCGCTATCATTGCAACCTTAGATGTTGTGTTTGGAGATGTAGATCGATGAGTACTGAAAAAATCACGCTTTCGGCTCAAAGCAAAGCTGAAATTGATTATTGGCTAAAAAAATTTCCGGACAATCAACGTCAATCTGCGCTCTTGGCTGCATTACATATTGTGCAAGAAGAGCATCAAGGATTTCTTACCGAAGCCTTAATGCAGGCTGTTGCCGATTATTTAAATATTCCAGCGATTGCCGTTTATGAAGTGGCGAGCTTTTATATGATGTATGATCTTAAACCCACAGGACGTCATAAAATTTATTTGTGCACCAACATCAGCTGTATGTTGCGTGGTGCTTACGATATTCTGGCGCATTTAGAACGTAAATTAAAAATTAAAAATGGCCAGACTACCAAGGATGGTAAGTTCACGTTAAAAGAATTCGAATGCTTGGGCGCTTGTATCGGCGCGCCGATGATGCAAATCAACAAAGATTATCACGAAAACCTCACGCCTGCGCGCGTAGATGAAATCTTAACAAATTTGGCTTAAAAAATTAACGTAAAAATTTCACTGTTTGCTCCAAAAGCGAATGCCATGCTGTAGGGGCGTAGCTTGCTACGCCCGGCGTGGCAGAGGCATTAACATGAAGAAGCAAAGCCTGTTTAATAAAAAAATTATCATTGTTGATGCGCTTCAAAGCCCTGCAGTTACCGGGCGTAGCAAGCTACACTACTGTCCGGAGAAAATAGCACAAAGTGACAGGTGCTAAGCACATTAATGCGCTCCGCGCCACCTTCTA
>JAGVKT010000085.1 GCA_020050355.1 Gammaproteobacteria bacterium
TAAATTAAGTCTCCAGCTCCTCCATCGTTATTCAACAACATCATATACAAAGGATGGGGAGAATGTCTTACCATTTTCTCCGGACAGTAGTGTAGCAAGACTACACCCCTACAGTTACGTTAATTTTTTTTCGATAACTTTGACTTTTGATTCATATATATTACATCGTTGTTTAAACTAGTCTTGCCTGTCTTGATTAAAATTTTCCCAAATGTGCCATTCTTTGACTTTACCATTGGATAATTTGTATAGGTTCATAACATCCAATGTAATATATTTATTATCTAAAACAGAAAATGCATTTTGTTCTACATGAAATGCAATGCGGTCATTTTCTACAATGACATCTTTTATTTCACTTGTTATATTCTGATATTTTTTGTGGACATTAGGTAAGCGTGACTTCAAAGTATTTAAGTCGAATTTTTTTGACACAGAGTGATTAAATAATATAAGTTCGGAATCAAAGTATTCATCAATCATATATTCATTTCCAGGCGCAAATGCTGTCACAAATGAATCAAATGTGAATTTATTTGTATCCCTGCTGATCATGATAATATCCTTATTTTTTGAATTAAAGATATTTTAATAATATACCAAACGTACGTTCAAAAAAAGAAATAGTCATCTGTGGCTATTATGGCGCAGAAGAATTTGCCCATATCGTAGAGTAATAACGAATAATTTATGAACAGTGCAGATATTGTTCTTTAGAAATTGCTAATTCTTTGGCGGTGTTGTTAGTACGCATGGGTGCAATAAGCGTGCAGTTTATTTATAAAGCAAGGCACGTTATTCCAAATAAAGTATCATATTTGGCCTGCAGTTCTGGTGTATCATGTCGGTGTTCAATCAGCCATAGGGTGGCTAATTCAGGAAAGAAAGTTGGATGTTCGGGATGAGGTTGAGGTTCTTGACGTACTGATAAAAAATGGTTGCCCGTAAAAGCTAGCTTTATTACCTGTTGATCGGGAGGTGGGGTGGTAATTTGACCAACGTTAATTGTGGCCAAAGTTTCTCCTTTATTAAAATAATAATAAGTGTAACCACTGTCAGGATGGGTAGTATTAATAATAGCGATTACTATATTTAATTCGTGTGCGGTTTTCTCTATTTCATCATCTCCAGCCCATTCGCGATTATGGTAAGAAGTGCCTTGGATTTTACTTCTGAGAAAGTCATGGGGTGCACGGGTTAGGGGTATTTGTTTGAGAAATGGATGTTTTAGCAATTGTAGTTGATCAATAACAGCATAATAAAAGCAGTTTCCATCACCTTTAACATCATATAAATTCCAATGCTTGATGAATCTTGGGCCGATTACTTTTTTTGTTTCGGCCTCGGATTTAGATATTGCTTGTGCTGTCTCATCATCTGAAGAGCTATCTAATGGATTATCAGGTGGTGCTGCTTTAGTTGCTTTATCTGAGCTGACGACAGGGCTCATGGAGTGG
Organism: Gammaproteobacteria bacterium; assembly: GCA_020050355.1. Classification (GTDB taxonomy): domain Bacteria; phylum Pseudomonadota; class Gammaproteobacteria; order Francisellales; family CACEW01; genus CAIQBE01. Next base: position 1,458 of record JAGVKT010000085.1, read on the forward strand.
CTAATTTTTTTTACTAAGTGCGCTGGACTTATGGGTGCATCAATTTCTTCAATTGCGTAAGGACAAATTCCGCCGGGAATTAAAATATGGAGTGTGCGTGCAGCGCTTTTTATTTCTTGGCTTTTTGCTAAATGTAGCATAGGATTATCAGTAACCTGTTCCCACACATAAACACTGATATTTTGTGCTGCTGCATAAGTTAGCGTGATGGGTATCTCTTTGTTATGACCTTTTAATTCATTTAAAAAAATTGCTAATTGTGCTTCATCTTTTAACGTTGCTAGCACTTCTCTCTGTGGTGTTCCTAAGGCGTTATAAATTTCTTCATCATCACTTGGAAATAACATATCGTCAAAAAGTAGCGTTTCTAAATGCCCAGGAATCTGGGCTTTTAAAAAAACTTCATGGGGGAGGGTCGGAGTGTCAGTAATGCCATCATCCTTCAGCAAATTATCTAGCCAGGCGCTGAAGTCTTTATATAGTGTTAATCCATCAGCTGATTTGGCCTCTGCCAGTGCCGTTTGTAACATAGGTAATGATCGTAGTAAATAAATCCTATCAAATTTATCGGGGGGATTTGCTTTTAGATAGGTGATGCTCTTTTTCAATAAAGGTAAGGCAGATAGGGTCTTATGTAGTTTTAAATCTGCTAATGCCCTAAAATATGAATATTTGGTAATTTCATCTTTGCTACCATTTTCTTTAGAAGGACGTGCAGCTAAGGCAAGAGAAAAATATTCTATGGCTGCGCGTAAGTTTTCATCGGTTTTTAATTCTAAACATACGATGCCCAGATTTATTAATACGCCTTCTAACATGGGGCAAAACCTAGATTTTTTTTGCCATTTTTCGAATAACTCTTGATAATAATCGCGCGCTTTTATAAGACTTGCCTGGCTTCCTTCCCTTAAAAAATTTAAGCCTACTGCATATAAATTTACTAAAATATCCGAATGGTCAGCAGGTAGATAGTCTCGTTTGATTCTGAGTGCATGCTTAGCATATTCCAAGGCTTTAGTGATTAAAGTTTCATCATTTAATTTATGATAAATCTCTGCGAGTTCATTTAAACAGTCTGCTACTTGTAAGCTTTCAGCTCCAAAAAGATTTTCTGCCATGTGCAAAGCAATATTCAAACATTGAATCGCTTTGTTGAGATGGTCCTTTCCTTGATACATGCTATAGGCAGTACTAATGATATGAATTGCATACATCACTCGAGGATGCATTACACCTAGGTGTTGCACTAAAACTTTTAAATTGAACATGGCGTAGCGAACTGCTCTCATGGCGTGTTTGGGGCCATGGCGATTAATATGCATGCGTGCTATGCCATCAAACACAGGAATCCTATTTAACTCAGAAAGGTTCGTAAGATTTCTTTGGATCATCAAGGCAGTTTTATAGCATTTAAGCGCATCTTTGCTTCTACCCATAATTTTTTTATAAATACTGCCCAGGTATATGAGCGTTAGCGAGATAGAAAAATCATCAACGCCAGTAAGTTTTCTTTTTATAGCTAAAGCATTTTCAATATAGCTTGCGCCTTTTTTAATGTTCTCTTTATTGGCATGGGTACTTGCTAATAGGCCTAAGTTTTCTAAGGTGTCGACGATGATTAAGTTTTCTTCTGTTGGTAGCAGTGATTTTTGCATTTCTAAAGCTAAGTTTAAATACGTTTCACCGCGGGTTAAGAGATATACTTCACCTTGATTTAATTTAGCATTGTTGCGTATTTTAATATAAATGAGCGCGAGTTTATTAAATGCTTTTGCTACAAGTAAATCTTTTATTTCTAAGGTTTTAGCATGTTCTGCTAAGCGTTCAAAGTGGGCTAATAATAGTCCTTGTTTAGTAACCACGATATATCCGTCTTGAGACATTTGTTTTAGTATGAAATCCAATAGGCTTAGTAATATTTTTTGTTTAATTATTGGATTTGTGATATTTTTTCTGGCCACTTCCTGAACTAAAGGATGGATCGAGAACATTTTACGTGAGGCATCATATTTCAATAATGAATAATCAAGAATAATATTTTTTGCTAATATATATTGAACTTCTAGTACGCGGTGATCAGTAAGCTTTTTTTCAATACCTAAGAATTGTTTCAAAAAGTCCTCAGGGATGTGCAATGCTTCTAGAAATAAACAAGCATAGAATAAAAGCTCTGCATTGGGATTACTGCTAATTTTTCTAAAATTTAATAACCAAGTAATAACTACGGTCTTAAGTTTTTTTTGCCCATCAATTTCTTCGTAAGTATCATCGCGCTTATCATCTTCGGGAAAAATATCATTATCAAAAAGTGTGGTATCAAGTGCATCATACATTTCGATATAATTTTCGAGTGTAGTCGTCTCGTTGGTTTTTAAAAAATAAGCTGCTTGTGAAATTGCCAAGGGTAGGTGATAGAGTTTACGTGTGAGTAAAGGAATAAGATGCTCATCAGTATCATTGCGTTTGGTAATTTTTTGATATAATGCTTTCGCTTCAGGGTAAATCATCACGTATACATCAACAATATCAACACCGGTCACTTGCCAGTGTGGTGTTCTTGAAGTAATGAAGATTCTTGCATTCTTTTTTGGTAAAAAATCTTGAATTTCTGCAAAGCTTTGAGCGTCATCAAAAACTAATAATACCTCTTGATCGCCAGATTCAATATAATCTTTAATACCTTTTTGAATGTTTTTTAAATCTAGAGCAGTATCGGCATCAAACACTCCATAATACACGCCAAAGGCAAAATACTCGCTTTGTAAAATCTCAGGTGTTTTGGCGGTAAACCAACCACGAAATACGGAAGCGGCGTGGTGCGCAATATGCGCTGCAAGAGTAGTTTTTCCTACACCCCCCATGCCTTTGAGGACGGTAATGACACGAGGGTAATCTGCATTGATGATTTTTTTAAGTTGTGATTCATGCTCGCTTAACCATCCTGCGCGAATAATAGTATGATCGTTTAAACTTGGGAGCTCTGGCCATTTTCCTCTTAATATTTTAATTTCGCGCGGTTGTGGCAGTTGTACTAAAAAAGCCTGGGCGTTATCGCCTAATGCGGCGACGCGTTCGTTATTAGGAATAGGCGTGATTCTAGGGGGGCTTATCACCGAAGTTGGAAGCGGTAGAAACGTTCCAGCTTCGGTAGTTACTTTCCCACTGTTGCTGATGAAGTTGCAGTCGCTGTTTGCGTAGCTCCCAAAAATGCAGCAGCTAAAGCTTGAACTGAAGGATTTAAGGTAGGAATATCGCCAGGAATTACAGCGACTCTTGAGCGATCACCAATTGCAGCACCTCCTCCGGTTAATTCTATGACAGCAGAATCATTTGTTGATTCAGGTGCTGTTTCGGTAGGATTTGTTGCGGAGCCTCCGGTAATTCTTAAACCAGTTCCACCAGAGATTGCCAGAGTTGCATCTCTAGCTATTAAAAGTCCCGAAGCGGAAGCAGCACGGTCAATAACTGTTGCAGTAGAGATGGCGGTAGTAGGAGCTGTTGTTGCACGTGGATGTATCATTGTAGGTGCTATTGCGATAATTTCACCTAGGGCATTGGTCATTCCAAAATCCAATTCACCTCCGACATAGATTGCCTTTGGAACTTCATCCTCTAAAACCAATCTAACCCTGCTGTCTCCAATACTTTCAGGAGTAATTTTAAAAGCACTTAAGGTAGCTGCAACTGCCGCTTTTACTTCAGGATCCATGCCTTCAAGCCATTCATTATTTAATAAATTGCTGAAGACTTCTTTAATAGGTATAGGCCATTTTCGATGTGGATGTTCTGCGTCAGGTCGGGTGCTTGGTGTATGCAGCGTTTTTGTTTTAAGTGCAATTACTAAATGGCCTTGTAGATAAGTTGAGCAACTGACTCTGCTTTTTCCGATGCGTTCTTTGTATATATTTTTTATTATTATTTTTGCTCCTGGTGGTAAGGTAATAGATGATTCATCACCGATTTCATCGGTATGTGTTTCTGTAGTTTGTGTTGTCCATAATTTACTTAATGCTACAGCAACTGCTGTATTTAAGTTGCCAAATCCAGGAAAGCCAACAGTTAAGCCAATCGTTGACGTAAAAGTTATAGAAGTGGTTTCTGTTTTAATTTTTTGTTCTTGCCACGCTTTTTTAGCGGTGATCTTGTGCATCATTGGTTCAGAAGTTCGGTTTGTTATTTTTTTAAAAACCATGTTGGATCTTATAGTATTGCTATCTGGCTCAGGTGTGGTGCTCATACGTACATCACTATCACTGAATTCAGCTCTTTCCACATAATATGGTGGATAATGTTTTAATAATTCACTGCCTCCATAACCGCTGCAATAACTATGCAGCAAACGCTCTCGGATTTCATCTTCGCTCAGCGCAATCCAATCAAGATTGCGTTTTTTTCTAAAGGCCCAATGTTGTGCCCATACATTCATAAGGTCTGTTAGTTTATATGGTGGTACAACATGCGTAGCAGCAGCGGCCATATACTCCTCCTATGATGATTGTTAGTGTAAGTAAAAAGTCTAGAATATTAATGATGATTTTATCGTAGTCCTATAGTAAGTTTATCGTTTGGAAAATATGTGATTTTTTTGTCACTTACAGTCGCACAGAAAGTGGCTTCTTGGATTAAATTAAATAAGCTTTTTATTTATTTTGGAAACAAAAATTGCAATTGGCAGCGAAGGCTCCATTCAGGCCCATAGGTAGGCGTTTCTAGATTGTAAAAACCTTGTAACGAAAGATTGGTTGTTTGCCAAGATCAAATAAGCGTCCAAAATCACCGCCCACGGGCACCGTCCAACGCTGACCTGAGGCCGCCCAGCCAGTTTGCTGCCAAAATAGGTGAAGATACCAAATACCAACCTTTAGGCAGGTTATAATTAATAAAGTATTGCCAAGGTTCCCGTATTTACATTTTGTCGATTAGAATCCCCTGCAATCGACCAAATGTTATAAATCAAAGCACCCAATACCCAATGCCCCGGCATCACAACGACGACAGCTGCAGGCCCAGCGCCCCATTTTCCACTTCCCAGAGTAGTATTGGTCGCCGTAGGTGTCGAAAAAGTAGGGCCTACACCCCAAATCACTTGACCGGTATGCGCCGGTGATAAAAACAAGGTAGGATTCAGATCACCGAGACCATTGGTATCACCTGATGGGCTGTTTAAATTAGGCTGCGTTTCAATTGGCAAAATCGTACGTGTAATTAAATTCCAATTTTCATTGAGCGTAAAAGGGATGACTGGTTGAACATTTAATACATTCGCAGTGCGATTATAAGGCCCATTATCAAAGTAAGTGTTATTTTGAAAAGGTAAGCTAATTAAGTTAGCAACAGGATTTTGCGCCTCTTGTACTAGATTTTCTGAAACATCCGCATGGGTAAGCCTTATTGAACATATTAAAACACTTAAACAAATGGCCGGTGCGGTGATTGCAGTTTCATAGATTTTTCTGAATGAAATGACTCTAGTATATACCAAACGCAGCTCAAGATGCGAAGGTATAGAAAAAATAACGTAAAAATTTCACTGTTTGTTCCGTAGCAGAAAGGCCATGCTGTAGGGGCGTA
>JAGVKT010000080.1 GCA_020050355.1 Gammaproteobacteria bacterium
CGGGGCGCCCCTAGAAGGTGGCGCGGAGCGCATTAATGTGCTTAGCACCTGTCACTTTGTGCTATTTTCTCCGGACAGTAGTGTAGTCTTGCTACGCCCCTACGGCACGACTTTCGATTTTAGGACAAACAGCAAAATTTTCGCCCTAATAGCTCTCAACCATTTCAAAATCTTGCTTACTCGCACCACACTCGGGGCATACCCAAGTCAAAGGGATATCTTCCCAACGGGTCCCAGCAGCGAGGCCTTCATCAGGGCAACCCAAAGCCTCATCATAAATCCAACCGCACAACAAACAAATATACTTTTTATAAACCATTTGATCCTCTATAGTGTACACAAAATAAGATCGGTATATTCTAACGGCATTTACCGATATAATAAAGCCCAAAATATCAGGGCCCATCTTACAAAAAATCATGAATCAAAAAAAACTTTCCTGGCTCATTGACCTCACGATCTTAACAGGCATTATTGGTTTAGCTTATTTTATCACCTTAGGAATTCCGCCATTATATATCCCTGATGAAGGTCGTTACGCAGAAATTTCACGAGAAATGCTCTTGCAACAACAATACATTATCCCTCACATCAACGGCATTATTTATTTTGAAAAACCTCCTTTTATCTACTGGCTGGTCGCTTTATTCGAACATACCTTCGGTTATAGCGAATGGTCAGTACGCGCGCCGAATGCTTTAATGGGACTATTCACCTCTTTAAGTCTCTATAGCTTTGGCCGTCATTATTACAACCGTTGCACCGGTTATTTTGCAGCACTTTCGCTTGCGAGCAGTTTACTTTTCTTTGGCATGAGCCATCTGTTAACGCTAGACACAGGCGTAACTTTTTTACTCACTTTAAGCATCCTCTGTTTATTTGTCGGCTTAACGAGCAAAAATTTTAAAATTCTGGCCCTGGGTTATATCTGCATCGCCTTAAATCTTCTCACTAAAGGCCTGATCGGCATTATCTTTCCTGCCATGATTTTTTTATTGTGGCTGGCAATAACGCAGCAATGGTCATTACTCAAACATGCCAAAATTATTTCTGGTATAGCACTCATTCTCTTAATTGCATTACCTTGGCATGTTTTAGCACAAATAGAAGTGCCGAGTTTTTTTCATCAATACATTATCGTGCAGCAATTTTTACGTTTCTTAACACCAGTCATGCATCGACAGATGGCATTTGGAATTTACCTTGTAATTTTTTTGCTGGGCTTTTTTCCGTGGATTATTTTTACAATGCTTCATTTAAAAAATCTATTTCCTCAACTCAGACAGCGCGTACATTATCAAAAAGAATGGCTATTCATCTCTTGGATTAGCGCAATTTTCTTGTTCTTTGCACCTTCACATTCTATTTTGATCCCCTACCTTGAACCCATCATGCCCGCCTTTGCTTTATTAACCGCTCCTTATTTAAGTCATCTCTGGCTGGAAGGAAGCAAAAAAATGCGCATCCTCCTGAGCAGTCTCATCATAGGATTTTTTATTTTACTTAACGGCGCCTGGCTAATCGCACCCCATATCGTCAACAAAAGCACCAAAGCTTTAGCGCTCACTACCTTACAACTTCTAAAAACACATCCCAACGCTATTTTGATAAATTATAATTATTACTATCAAGACTTTCCTTATTATACCCAGCATCTAGTGCTGATTGTAAATTGGCTTGATGAGCTAAGCTACGGCTACCAAATCACCCCTCTTGCCAAAAATATCATTATCAATGATGACAAATTCTGGAAAATAGTACATAATGCAAACAATACCGTCTATATTATAACCGACTATGCGAGCCAACAAGAAATGCAAAAAACCCACCCCAACCAAGTCTTTTTATTGCAGCAAAGCGCATTTTATGTCCTGCTCGAAAATAAATCTAATAAAGCCAAAACAAACAAATAACAAACAGTTAACAAAATAAGACTTTTAAAACTAAATAAAAAATATAGGTAATTCTTGTCCAATATTAATAATTTATATATAATTAAAAGAATAGCTGAAGGGCGCCTCAAAAATAAGTTAAAAAGACAATGTTTGAGGCTTTCCGGAAGCCTTAGCTCAACAGGAAAAAATCATGGCCTATCATAATACGGAAGTCATCATCAACACCCTTGAAGATTTTGCTCGTTTGCGTGATGCAGACCTCTCTGATAAGCGCTTCAAACTCGAACGCTATTTCCTCGAATTATTTGGTAAACCTAGCGATCGAGACCTTGAATCCATTCAAATAAAAATCGAAGACTTATCCGATTTAGAAGTTGCCAATGCTTTAGAACAAATTCAAAAAGAGTTAGATCACATCATGGAGCTAAAAAAGCGCCTCTATGAAAAATTTGTAGCCACTTTTAAACCTTATTTCACTCCCTTAACCGATATAACAACAGCAAAAATAAGCGATACTAATGTTGATGCTGAAACATGTGAAGCATTCATTAAATTTATTGACGAACAAAACCACTTAATTCTAAAAAGCCTACTGAACATCGCAAATATTTTTACGCCAATAACAACCATAGACGACCTGCCGCTATTACCCAAAAAATTTCACTCACTCACTACACCATCAACGCCACTTTCCGAAGAAATCAGCACCCCTTCAACAGCGGCAGCTTTGATCCACGAAATGCCCAAATTCATAAAAGCATTGCTTATCTCCAATAGTGATCGACTTACCGTCGAAGAAAAAAATTCTTTAAAAATCTTTGAGACCATGGCCACGCCAACACAACAAAAATTTTCTTTTCCAAATTTACATCAATATCTTTGGGCCGCTGAAAAAATAATAAAATTAAGCTTCCGACAACAACAAAAAACCTGCAAATATATTTTTAGAGAAATACTCAAAACCCTTCATGATCAACGCGATCCAGAAAAAGCCGAAGCCCTAAAAGAAGAAATCAGAAAATTAACCGAAGAAGCAAAAGATCATCCTCTGGCCGTATTACTAACGAAACACAAAGAACTCTATACTGAATTAGAATTAAAAGATGCAAAAGGAAATTTAAAATTTCCGTATATGCTCCCATTAATTTGGGAAGCACAAGATATCTTAGAAATAGAAGATCGCGATGAGTACGAAGAGCGCGCTGATCTTTTATTTCAAAAAATACAACTGGAAGAAGTATCTTTCAAAGAGAAAGGCCTCTTAAGTGGATATCAAAAAGAATTTTTGCGTATCAGAGGGACCCTCTCAGAAGTAGATAATCCTTTAAATAAATTAATAATTTGGAATGAAGCGCTTTTTTTAAGGCGATACCACGAAGCCCAAAGCTATCCTTACAGTTATTCTTATATTTGGGAAGCACAGGCTATCGAAAAAATAATCGACCCACACGCGCGTAAAAAAGCCCAAATAAAACTTATAAAAAAAATAAGCGACAAAATCACTGAAGAAGATGCGAAAGATATTGATGCTGAAGCTAGTGCAGGAGCTGGCGCCGGAGCAGGAATAAGAGTGCCCACAAGCCCTACAACCATAAGTGCTAAAACGCGCGCGCTTAGCAAAGAACTCTTACAACCCGGCCATCCCCTAAATAAATTATTACCTAATTATTTGGCTTCACTAGATGACGCTATCAAATACCCGCTAACTTACAGCCACGCACGTGACGCTGAATACCTCAGCAGCACGTTTATTGGAGAAGAAACAACCAGAATAGGTAGAAAAACCTACAGAACAAGACCCGCCACTTAAGCATCACACACGGCTTATCAAACGCTAGCTCAAGAAATAATTGATTGTGCCTACGAACTCCAAGCAAGAAATAAAAAAATTGCTGAGGCCCTGAGTCCGCTGAAAAAATTGGAACAAAGCAGCAAAGAACTGATAATCAGCATCTTAACAGCAAAAGCCGCTACGCTGACAGGAGAAAAAAAAGAACTAGCCATTAGCAAAATAAAAGCATTTACGGCAGAACAAGAGCACGCTTTATATGAAATAGAAAACTCCCCAATTTTAGAGCAAGTAGCAATGTTGCAAGACTTAATAAAAGAAAACATCAAAGAGCTTCACAAACTTAAAGCAATACTCAAGGCAAACGATGAAAGAGAAAAAGCATTAATTGATGCTGCAAATAATCTTGAAATAGCCTATCAAATAGAAAAAATAAAAGATCTACAGATAGGACTTCTTTACGAAGCACAAATTAACGGCATTAGCAAAAAAGATTTCGACAAGGAAGAAAAACAACAGATACAAAGCATAAGCGAGATAGAAACATTCGCTGCAACAGATAATTCCAAAGATAAAGCAGATACTTTAAAAAAATTAACCGCTTTACTTCAACGCACAGAAGCAACCTATAAAAAATTCACTGCCGCCAACGGCACCCATGCTTTAGGAGGAACAATAACCACACTAAAGCCGCTAGCACCACTAAGGGATCTGATGAATGGTGGTTATTACACCAGCCTCATTGAAGATACTAAAAAATATCCCGACATTTATAAAGAAATTTGGCAAGTCAGAGCAACTTTAAAATTATCAGACCCTGCAGAACGAACCACCATACAAACAGCCATCATCAAAGCAATCATAGATAAATGCACAAATCCTGCTCTTGATGAAGCAAAAAGACGCGCAGCAATAGAACAATGCCAAAAAGCCTTCAGCGAAACCATCATCTCAAACCCTCTAACCACAACGGATATTGACGAGGAAGAAGCAACTCCTGTAGAAGATTTTATCCGTTTAGCTGAGCATAGCACTCTGAGCAAAACCTTTCCTATAGTAGAATCGATCGAGTATCACCATCCCCTTAAAAACTTACAATCAAGAATTCAAGCAGAAATCACCCAAGTCTTTTTAAAAGAACTAGAAAAACTCACTGAAAAAAGTGCGCGCGCAAAAGCCTATCGTACAAGCCCTCTGGCTATCTTATTAATTTATCCTCAGCCTAATAATTTTTTTATCACCCTGATCGAGGATGCTATTGAACAGGGCGTACAGCTGATTCATCTAGAAATAATTAAAGATATTCTAAATCTAGAAAGTGCAACCACACCTGAAAGTGCGGAGGCTGCTCAAACAAAAATTACTGCAGCAATAGCAACTTTAGTAAAAGATGGCACTAGAAGCCTAGAACTGAGAACTAGACTACTCCAACAATATCATGCAAATAAAATTAGCAAAACCATATTCACTTCCATGATTGAGGCTCAAGCTCAAATATCCATAGCAATATACAAAACCACTGCTCAAGAGGCCTTAAGCACCGCAGAAAAATTAATGTTCTCTCGCGATGCAACCAAACATAAAAGAAAAACTGCTCTCATAATCACCACAGCCATCATTGATCAAATAAACAAGATACGCACTACTAATATCGAACCTGAAAAAAAATTAAAAATCTTAGAAAGATTATATCAAGAAGCACTTAACGAAGATGACAGCGCCTTCTCTCAACTCATGACCGAAGAACATTGCTTACCCACTATTTTAATTCAATACGCATTTGAAAACGTCAAACTGCCTTTAATCGAAATACTCGAAGCAAGCTTGGCGCTTTTAGAAACACCAACACTTCAAGACAAAATCGAGTTACAAGCCAAAATTGCTAAAGCATTGATCCCAGCAGCTATTGCTGCAAAGCAAAAAATAACAAGAGCTGCGACAAGTGCAACACAAACAGCAGCATATACCCAATGGCAGCAATTAAGAATGGCCTATGGAACATGGCAAAAAACACAAGAACCTCAAGAACCTCAAGAACCTGATGACCTTACTACAAAACACAAAGCTGAACATGAACGCTGGGAAAAGGAACTAGAAATAGCTTACGCTCGTTTGAGCGAAAATCAAAAAAAAGCACATGAAGAATGGGATCAACTAAAAAAAGCTTATGAATTTCTATGTGATGGTTTAGACATAACAGAAACTGCCAGCTTCATAGAAAGCGATCTATCTATACTAGTAGATGCGGATATCCCTGACGATCCAAAAATTGCCAACCTAACCCATACCGCAAAAACCTTTAAATCGATGCTAACCACGGATAGCGAGATCATGGCAATGATCGATGCCGCTTTTGAAGACCAGTTGCCTTTCTATCTCTTACAAAGTGAAATCATCGATGCTTACACCGCAGCAAACTTATCAGAAAAAGAACAAACCGAAGCGAGAATTAACATTACTCGAGCTTTGATTCTTAAGATAATGGATCTCAATAATCACCCAAATCCAAGCGTGGCAAAAATAATCCGTAACGAACTAAAAACACAATATACCCAGATAATGAGAACCCATGATCATCCTTTAAATCAATTAATCAAGGGGGATACGCATTCTGTCATCCAAAGCATACTCGATATTACCATACTAAATGATTACGCACCGCTCAACCTAGCTTTAATTAACGCTTATAGCGTAAGCATCAGCCAAGCTTCAGAAACAGAAAAACAAAAAAAACGCTCCATAATCGCTCAAAATATATTTGATGTTATAGCACATGCGCGGACAACCCAAGGGCCAGACGCAGTAACAGCCTTAGGTGCATATTACCGAACTTTACCTGACTACCTCCCACTTCTAGGCGTGTTAAAAGAAACCATGCATGCAGAACCATGGCTAGAAGATTTAATTACCTGCGCTTTGGCAGATTCTGAAGCGCTACTCTTCACACCAGATCTCCCGACTAAACCCATCACAGAAGGCCTCCTAACTAAACTCTTAACAGCCTATGCCACACTTACAGGCGAGGCATCAAAGACCATAAAGCAAAAAGCTCGAATTGAGATCACCGAAGAAATTCTCGCCATCATTAACGCGTGCAGAGCTCAAGGTAAAACGGCAGCACTTATTCGTTATCAGAATGCTCTAGAAATACCACTCGCAAACGTACTAGAAAAATTAATCGGCGCAGACCCCTGGCTTGAAGACATTGTACTAAATGCTTTAACAAGCCCAGAACAACCCCTCTTAGAAATTGAACGCTTCGAAGCCAGCAAAGCTATAGCAATCGGAACACCTCGAGAAAAAGAAATGGCCAGCTTAAGAATAGCACAGAGCATTTTAGATAAAGCTGAGAAAATCCGCCAAGATGAAAAAGAAACCTTTATCGCCAAAATAAAAAAACTACGTGCACTCTATAAAGACTTTTATAACGCCTTAAACAGCCCTAGGAATAGTCCTTTAAAACAATTAATGACGAATGATCTTTTACACCTTATTAATAACAGCTTAATTGACGAACCGTTAATAGATGATTCTGGTAGAAAAATTCCAAGCCGCGCTCTAGCTCGTACTATTTCCGCTTCCAGTCTCGGAATGATAGGGGCTGGTGCTGGGGCTGGTGCTGGGGCTGGTGCTGGCGCCGTCAGGACCGGCAACGCTTATGCAAACAGAGAAAAAACAACTAAGCCGCAAAGAGCACCAGCACAATTACTGAGCTCGACAGAAGAAAGAAGAAAAATGCCTCCGCCCGCTGCATACTCCCTCAAAGAGGCACAGGAAAGCTATGAAACAATTAAAAAGCGTTTATTAGTGCTACGTATATCGCCTGCTGCCACAGACACACCAGAAGATATTATTGAAACTTACCTTACTATGTATCAGGAACAAAGCTATGATACTCACATTCGCGCTTGTGAACTGCTCATTAACCCAAGCCTACACCAACATATTAGCGCACCGGCCCCGACGCCCCCTTCAGCCTGGAGTGTCTTGAATGTCGTGAGCAATATCTGCACTTGGCTCTACAACTGCTTTAACTGTTTTAGCGCAAGAGCCACTGCTACAACAGCTCCCGCACCACAACCTCCTGCAATTGGAACGATACATCTTAGCGCTGCTGCCACTGCTGCTGCCGCTGCCATAGAAAGCGCCGCCACTGCTACTGGCATTTCAATTCCAGCTGGAACAACAGGTGCACCCATAGACGCGACAATCGTAGGTGGCACTGGCACAACAACACCATTAGCCTCAACACTCTCGGCTGCTGTTGCAGCACCTGCAGCAATTCCTGCTGAAGCTCCTCCAGAGGCCCCCACTGCTGCTATAACAACACCAACAAATACAACTATCGCTACAGAAGCTACATCCACAATCACAGCACAATTGCGCACTCAAGAAGAAGAGGTATTCGCAGGAACAACTCCGAAACCTATCCTAGCAGATTTGCCTCCTTGCGAATTTTCCGAACTATCCTCACGCCTTACAGATTACCAAAGTATAATAGCAAGAAGGAAGCTTTTGTACGCTACTGCACAAAACATCGGAACGGTACTCTTTCCTTATGTTTTACTAGATGAAACCAGAGATGAGGCCTTATCAACAGCTCTTGAAAATATGCGGAGAATATTTCCTGACACCGCCTTACCAGACACGTCTCTTAGTCGTGACGAACAAGCTAGAATATTAAAGACACAACTAGAAAAAGAACAAACTGAATTAGCAGGAATACTCTTTTTACCTATAATAATAAATAAAACTCAGGAGGTTTTAGTGTGCTTCCATCATCGAGGATACTGGCAAGACCAACTGACACAAGTAACTTATAGAAGCAGTCCTCCTCTAGAAGCAGCTCAAGAAAAGGCTTTACGAGAGCAACTTTTAAAGGTAGTTCCTCGTACTACAGCAATAACCAACTCAACTCCAGCAATAACAGCAGGTGCTGGCGCCGGGGCTGGAGCTGGTGCTGGAGTTAGCACAACTAGCTTTGCGGACATTTTACCCTCAGGCACCGCCGCTGCTCCAACGCCAGCCCCTACAACCTAAATACACTTCTCTCTTGAGGATTAGTGTATGCACATCTTTTCTGATGCACTCCCCACAAACGTCATCCTGTGGGCCTGAAGCGTAGCGTAAGGCAGCACAGGACCCAGGTGATCAATCGCATGCAACGCAGTTGCATTCTTACCTCTTCCAGCCAGCATCGAACTCAGGGAGAAATACATTTTAAAGTACGTTTGGTATATCCCCACCAATTTGCTATCATGGGCGCTCGCCATTAACTGCAACGCATCATGTCGCTATTTAACTTTATTTTTAAAACTGCCCAACGCAAAGTCCCGCAACTTTCTAGCACCGAAGCAGAAGCAATGAACATCGGAGATCCGTGGTGGGAAGCTGACGTATTAAGCGGCACACCTTCATGGCTCAAATTAAGCGAATTGCGCCTATCACGTTTAACACCTGAAGAACAACAATTCTTAGAAAATGAAACCGAAATTCTCTGTCGCATGTTAGATGATTGGCACATTAATTTTCACGACAAAAATTTACCGACCGAAGTTTGGGACTACATTAAAGATGCAGGATTCTGGGGATTAGTGCTGCCTAAAGAAGTAGGCGGCAAAGGCTTTTCTGCTGCACTCCATTCGCAAGTCATCATGAAGGTCGCTACCAAAAGTTTAACCACCGCCGTAACCATTATGGTACCCAATTCGTTAGGCCCAGGAGAACTTTTATTAAATTACGGCACGCCTGAACAAAAAAATTATTATCTGCCCCGTCTCGCTAAAGGTGTTGAAATCCCTTGCTTCGCGCTTACCGGAACTTATGCCGGCAGTGATGCCACCAGCATGCCTGATTATGGCGTAGTCTGCAAAGGCCAATGGCAAGGCACAGAAGTCTTAGGCGTAAAATTAAGCTTCAGTAAACGCTATATCACTTTAGCTCCAATCGCGACGCTCATCGGCCTAGCAGTAAAATTCACCGACCCAGAACATCTCTTGGGCACACAAGAAGATTTAGGCATTACTTTGTGTTTAATCGAAAGAAATTATCCGGGCTTAATCATCGGTAATCGCTTATTACCTTTAGACCAAGCCTTCTTAAACGGCACCATTGATGCCCACGAACTTTTTGTACCACTCGAATCGGTAATCGGCGGCCGTGAGTATATCGGCAAAGGCTGGCAAATGTTAGTAGAATGCTTAGCCACCGGCAGAGCGATCTCACTACCCGCAGTCAGCGCCGCTTATGGCGCCTTATGTTACATCACCACCGGTGCTTATGCCGCCTTACGCGAACAATTTAAAATTTCTATAAAAGAATTTGAAGGCGTACAAGCCGCATTAGCGCAAATTGGCGGCCTCACTTACATCACCGAAGCGTGTCGTATTTTAACCTTAACAGCAAATGATCAGAACAAAAAACCAGCAGTCGCCTCAGCAATCGCAAAATATCACATGACCGAAATGGCACGCAAAATTCTTAACCATGCCATGGACGTTCACGGCGGACGCGGCATCATGATGGGCCCACACAATTATCTAGGCCGCGCCTATCAAGGCATTCCTATTTGTATAACTGTTGAAGGCGCCAATATTCTCACTCGCAATTTAATTATTTTTGGCCAAGGCGTAATGCTCGATCATCCTTACTTACGCGCGCTCGCTGAAAGTTTACAAAAAAAAGACGAACTGCACGAATCCCTCTTTAAAGCAGCACTCAAAGGCTTTACCAAACGCTTGTTAAAACAACTTGGCCAGCGCTTTTGGATCGGGCTCAGCCATGGCGCTTTTGTACCCACCCCCGAGAGCCGCTTAGCAAAATATTATCGTAAAGCCAGCATTCTCAGTAATCGTTTATCCTTATTAACTGACATTGCTCTCATCACGCTTGGTGGCAAGTTAAAACGTAAAGAACGCCTCTCAGCGCGCTTAGGTGATGTCATGAGTCATTTATATTTAGCAAGCGCTGTCCTCAAATATTATCAACACTTTTATGAATTGGAAGAAGAAGAAACTATTGCTACCTGGGCCGTTCAGCATTGCTTGGCTGAAGCCCATTTCGCACTCAGTGAATTTGTAAACAATTTTGATTCTTATTTATTCCCGCGCTTTTTACTCAAATGGCTGATCGTCCCATCACGTCGACACTTCCGCATGCCTAATGATATTTTAGATCAACAGCTGGCCAAATTTTTAAGCGAACCCTCAGCGCTACGTGAACGCCTACGCGCCTTATGCGCTATTGACCCCAACAGCACAACCGGCATGATGAGCGTAGAACAAGCCTATCAATTATTACAAAAAGCCAAACCGACTATCGAAAAAATTAAAACCGCAATAAAACAACAAAACATCCCCAAAGATTTAAATTTTACTGCCCAGGCAGAACTTGCATTACAACAAAAATTAATTAACGAAAACGAATGGCGCCTCTTGCTTGATTTTATCAGCTATCGCGATGAAGCTCTGCAAGTAGATGTATTCACTTTTGATTTACAAACAGCCAAACGCATGCGCATGAATCTTAACATCTCGCTCGAAGCACAATTTCAAGACATCGTCGAACGCCTACATAATGGTAGCATTGAATTTCAACCCACACCCGCACAAAAACTTGATCTTTACGGACTGTACAAGCAAGCAACAGATGGAGATTTAAACAGCCCTCCACCACCAGCGACAGATTTTGTAGCGCGTGCTAAATATCAAGCCTGGGAAAAACGTAAAGGCATGGGCACACAAGAAGCCATGCAAGCTTACATCAACATGGTATCTAAATAAAGGAACAAGGAACTATGCATGAGTGAACTCATTGAACTTAACCCCATTCATCCTGATCCAGCGCTCCTAGATTTAATCACTCGTAATTTACAAAACGGTGCAGTGATCGCTTACCCTACCGACTCTGGATATGCATTAGGTGGCGCCTTACAACAAAAAATTGCACTAGAACGTTTGCGCACCATTCGCCAATTAAATAACCGCCATAATTTTACTTTAATTTGTCGTGACCTATCAGAAATTTCAAAATTCGCCAACATTACCAATACACAATTTAAATTACTAAAACGCTTAACCCCTGGCGGTTATACTTTTATTTTGCCTGCATCGCGCGCAGTACCTGAATTAGTACTCTCAAAAAAGCAACCATCGGCATTCGCGTACCGGACCATCCCATACCGCTTGCGATTTCAGCAGCACTACATGCACCTCTCTTATCAACTACATTAATCATGCCCGAAAAAACCGAGCCCCTGATTTACGCTGAAGACGTCGTTGATGAAGTAGGCCAAAAAGTTGAATTGATTATAGACGCCGGTTTCTCTGGCTTTGAACCTACCTCAGTCATTGACCTAACTGGCACGAAGCCCATAATTGTTAGAAAAGGAAGTGGTGATGTCTCCGAATTCTCCTAAAAAAACCTCAAGCTCAAACACCGAAAAACTCCAAAAAATTTTGAGCCAACGCGGCTTAGGTTCGCGCCGTGAATTAGAAACCTGGATTAGCGCCGGCCGAATCAAGGTCAATGGCAAAATCGCCAAGCTAGGTGATCGGGCCGCACAAGATGATAAAATTACGGTAGATGATAAAGCCATTCTTAAACCTCTTAACACGAACACTCCTGAAGTATTGCTGTATTACAAACCTGAAGGCGAAATCTGCTCCAAAAAAGATCCCGAAAACCGCCCCAGCGTTTTCGATAATTTGCCCGCACCTAAATCCGGCCGCTGGATCATGGTAGGTCGCTTAGATTTAAACAGTTCAGGCTTATTACTCTTCACCACCGATGGCGAACTTGCGAATCACCTCATGCATCCACGCAATGAAATTGAACGTGAATACGCCGTACGAATTTTAGGAAAACTCACCGACGCACAAATGCAAGAATTACAACAAGGCATTGCACTAGCAGATGGCCCTGCACGCTTTCACAAAATTAAGTATCAAGGCGGCGAAAACGCCAATCATTGGTATCACGTCATCTTAACCGAAGGCCGCAACCGCGAAATCCGCCGTATCTTCGAGAGCTTAAACATTATGGTCAGCCGTTTGATCCGCATCCGCTTCGGCACCATCGCCTTACCCCAAACGCTCTCACGTGGCCAAAGTTTACGCCTATCTTCAGAACAAATTAAGATGTTATTGGCAGGGTAATTGGTATATATGTGAATCAAAAGTCGAAATTATCGAAAAAATTTCACTATTTGTTCCCATAGCATAAAGGCCATGCTGTAGGGGCGCCCCTACAGCATGGCCTTTATGCTATGGGAGGAAACAGTGAAAACTTAACGCCAAGT
This sequence comes from Gammaproteobacteria bacterium, assembly GCA_020050355.1. Classification (GTDB taxonomy): domain Bacteria; phylum Pseudomonadota; class Gammaproteobacteria; order Francisellales; family CACEW01; genus CAIQBE01. The sequence continues at coordinate 12,983 of JAGVKT010000080.1, forward strand.
AAAATCTTCGCATTTTGAACTGCGTTTGGTATATAATCCCTCTACCCAAATCTCATAGAAAAAAACAATCATGTTTCAAAAAATCTTCTTACGCTTACGTGCTAGCGCATTCTATGTTGCCTTCATGCTTTGCTCAGCGCTATGCACAACTTTACTGTATCTCGCGCTACCACTGCCTTTTAAAGTCCGCATGGAATTAAGCCGCACTTGGTCTAAGGTCATGCTCTGGTGCGGTAAATGGATTTGTGGCCTAGATTATGAAATTCAAGGGTTCGAGCATATTCCACCACAACCAGTGATTTTTCTTGTCAAACATCAATCTGCTTGGGAAACCATTGTCTTTCCCGGGCTCTTGCCACCGAACTGTTTTGTCTACAAAAAATCTTTAACCAAAATCCCTATTTTTGGCTGGGGTATGGCCCTTTGTCATCATATCCCCGTAGACCGTAACGCGGGTGTGAAAGCCTTTAAAAGTGTTATTAAATTAGGCAAACAACGTTTATCCGAAGGTTTATCGATTGTTATCTTTCCTGAAGGCACGCGCGTTGCACCCAAGCAAGACGTAAAATTTTATAAAACAGCGGCAAGCCTCGCAAAATCTGCAGAAGCACTGGTAGTTCCGATTGCACATAATTCCGGCAGCTGCTGGCAACGCAATAGCTTTATAAAGAACCCCGGCAAAATCACCGTCGTCATTGGCCCAGCCATCGAGACAAAAGATTTAACTACTGAGCAAATCAACGATGCTGCTTATGAATGGATTAAAGCCACCATGAAAACTTTAGAAGCTTAATCTTGCACTAAAGCGCGCTGTTCATATTCTTTTGCCAACGCAAGTTCACCTAATTTTGTAGCCGCCAAACTGGCATTGTGATAAGCGCCGCCCGTATAAAGATAAGTTTCATCCTCCGCCACACGCAAAAAATACTGCAAAGCCCGCGCATATTGACCCTGCTGATATAAAAATACTGCATAGTCATTAAGAATTTGTGAATCACCAGGGGCAAGCCTCAAGGCATACTGATAAACCCGTGCGGCATTAGCCTCATCACCCACCCAAGCCAAATAATAACCCCAAGCCGCTTGCACATTGGCATCTTGCGGCGCTAATTGTAATGCGGTTAATATTTTTGCTTTTGCATTCATCGAGTTATGCTGCTGCAAGGCAATAAATGCGAGGGCTACATCAATATGAGCTAAACTTTGCTTTTGTTGCACTGACACTTCAGTACACGCCGATAAAAAAATAAATAATAAAAACATCAAGAATATGCGCACAAAAGAAACTGTATATTTTTAGGTCAATTTAACATTTTCGTTAACAGGATGCAAACGTCGCAACAACACGATCAAGCTCAATAAAATTAATACGCAAAACAACAAAGCCGACCATACCGCCATACTTAAATTTAAAAAGCGCCACGTGACAATTGCACAATCACTAGAGCCAGCCCAAACAACCCGCACCACCTTGGACACAGCAAATTCTTGTAACAAAAAATTTAATCCCGGACCACAACCAGGAACATGATCCGCCGGTAAACTCTGAATCCACGCCTGCCGCACTGACAAAAGCAATCCAAGCGACAATGGCAAAAGCGTAATAAATGCATACACACGCAAGCCCCAACGCTCCGGATGATGAATCAACGCCACCACAACCACTAAAGCATAAACCACATAGGCCAAACGCTGAAACACACACAAAGAACAAGGCTCAATACTCTTAAAAAATTGCAAATAAATAGCGTAGCTTAAACTTAAAACCACAAGCAAAAGCCCATAAATAAACAAAGCCCTGGAAGCAAAAAATACTTTCATGAACAAAAAAACAATTTACGATGAACATGCCATTTTAGCATATGTGCAACGTACTTCAAAATGCGTTTGGTATAGAAAAAATAACGTAAAAATTTCACTGTTTGTTCCCGTAGCATAAAGGCCATGGCCTTTATGCTACGGGAACAAACAGTGAAAACTTAACGCCAAGTAAAATCTGCACATTTTGAAGTACGATGGGTATATACCAAAGACCCTCAAAAATGGTATAAATAAACCCTCTCAAACTTAAGGATTCCCATGGCATTCATCCTTGTCGACGGCTCAGCTTATCTTTTTCGGGCTTACCACGCACTACCGAGCCTCACTAACAAAAAAGGCTTTCCTACCAGTGCGATTTTTGGCGTCCTCAACATGCTCAAAAAACTCAAAGAAGAATTTGCGCCTGAAAAAATTCTCATTGTCTTCGACGCCAAAGGCAAAAATTTTCGGCACCAACTTTATCCTGATTATAAAGCGAATCGCTTAGCCATGCCCGAAGATTTGGGCATACAAATCGAACCCTTGCTTGAACTCATTAAACTCATGGGATATCCACTTTATCGTCATACAGGAGTTGAAGCTGATGACGTCATCGGTACACTCGCAATACGCGCCAAAAAACATCATGAAGAAGTATTAATCATCAGCAGCGACAAAGACCTCACTCAATTATTAACCGTCGGCATTAATATCTTCGATCCCATGAAAAACATTGCCATTGATCAGAAATACCTTCAAGAAAAACTAGGCGTGCTTCCCGAACAAATCATCGATTTTTTAGCCTTAACGGGCGATAGCTCAGATAACATTCCAGGCCTACCCGGCGTAGGTCCAAAAACCGCAGCAAAGTGGCTACAACAATACCAAGATCTCGACACCCTACTTGCTCACAAAGACAAAATCACCGGCAAAGTGGGCGAAACCTTGCGCCAAAACACGAATCAAGTATTGCTCGCCAAAGAATTAGCAACCATCAAATGTGACTTAAGTTTTGATGATTTACCAGATCTACATATGCAACCTCCAGAAGTAAATTTACTGGTCGAACGCTTACGCGAATATGATTTACATTCTTTAGCCAAATTTTATGAAGGCCAAACTGCAAATGCTGATATGTCATCGCCTACAAAAGCAACCCACTCGACCACTTACCAACTCATCAACACACCAACACTTTTAGAACTTTTTTTAAACAGAATAAAAAACCAACCCGCCTGGGCCGTTGACACCGAAACCACCAGCCTCGACCCCATGCAAGCACGAATCATCGGACTCTCATTCAGCTGGGGACCGAATGACACTTATTTTTTGTTGCTCGAACATCAATTCACACCCACCTTGGATAAAACAAGCACACTCGCACAATTAAAGCCGCTATTCAACAATCCAAAAATTAAAAAAATCGCGCAACATGCCAAATACGATTGGCATACCTTAAAAAATGAAGGCATTGAATTACAAGGACTCTATTTTGATACCATGATCGCGTCGTATATCTTAAATAGCGCCGCCGAGCGCCACGACCTAGCAAGCCAAGCAGAACGCGAATTAAACCGCCGCGGCTTAGACTTTGTTGACTTAGTCGGTAAGGGCAAAAATGCGTTGCCCATTACCGCCGTGCCCATCGACACTTTATGTACTTATGCTTGCGAGGATGCTGATTTTACTTGGCAACTTTATGAACATTACCAAAAAGAATTTAACAAATTTCCGCATCTCAAAAAAATCTTTACTGACTTAGAGATGCCTCTCGTCCCTATCCTTGCAACCATGGAACATGACGGCGTTTTTGTTGATTCCACGATATTAAAAAAACTTAGCCACGACTGGGATCTACGTTTAAATGAAATTATGCACGCTACGTTTAAAGAGGTGGGCAGTACTTTTAATTTAAATTCTCCCAAACAGCTTATTCATATTTTATTTGAAAAAATGCATTTACCTATCACTCAAAAAACTCCTAAAGGCGAACCTTCAACCAACGAAGCGGTCTTGCAAGAATTAGCGCCCAACTATCCCATCGCCAAATTATTGCTCGAACATCGCCATCTCACCAAACTCAAAACCACTTATACGGATAAATTAGCATTGCTCATCAATCCTCAAACACAACGCATCCACACCCAATACCAACAAGCTGTAGCCGTTACTGGCCGCTTAAGTTCTATCGAACCAAATTTACAAAACATCCCCATGAAAACCGCAGAAGGCCGAAAGATACGCAGTGCATTTATCGCACCAACAGGTTGCAAAATAATCTCTGCTGATTACTCGCAAATTGAATTACGCATTATGGCGGATTTATCCCAAGACCCTAATTTACTCGATGCTTTTCATCACAACAAAGATATTCATCGCACCACCGCCGCAGAAGTTTTAGGTATTGCCGAACAAGAGGTCAGCGCCGAACAAAGACGCCACGCTAAAGCAGTAAATTTTGGTTTAATTTACGGCATGTCTGCTTTTGGATTGGCTAAACAACTAAACATCAACAGAAAAGAAGCTGAAAGTTATATCCAAAAATATTTTGAACGCTATCCAGGCGTACTGCGTTATATGGAAACCACCCGCGCTCAAGCTTATGATCAAGGTTTCGTTGAAACTTTATGGGGCCGGCGTTTATATTTACCCGCATTAAAAAGCAAAAATGTCATGGAACGCAAAGGCGCAGAACGCGCCGCGATCAATGCCCCACTCCAAGGCACCGCCGCTGATATCATCAAAAAAGCCATGATCGATTTCAATCATTGGCTTACACAACATACCTCTATGCATGCTCGTTTAATTATGCAAGTTCATGATGAATTAGTCGTAGAAGTTAACGAAGATCACGCCGCTGCAACAGCCAAAGCGCTACAAGAAAGCATGGAGCATGCGTGTAAGTTATCCGTACCTTTATTAGCGCAAGTAGAAATTAGCGATCGCTGGGAATAATTTTTTAGAAATAATAATTCAAGCCTGCTGTTGCCGCCCAACTATTAAACCGTAAATTTTCTTTGAAAGGCGTTACAGGAGAAGCGATACCCAACGATTGCGTACCTTGGAGCGTCGCCATGATCGGCGTAGGCGTCATCGAGCCACTCAAATGCGTATAATCTACTTCAAAAAACGCGCGCACGTGTTGATTAATAGAATATTGTCCACCAATAGCCACTTTGGGCCCCCACAACAAGGTATGGCCGTTAGAATTAAACACTAAATAATTTTGATAATTTAAGCCGTTGCTAAGCCCATTAAAATAATATTCATAATTAGTACTATCTCGCGCTGTAGTGATTCCTAATTTTACATAAGGCATAAAATTAGGCGTAGCAAAATAACCTAATTGCGTTTCAAAAGTATACTGCCATTTTAAGGTGCTATTTACTTTGTTAATAAAATAATTATTCACGCCACCCAAATTATCAGTTTCATTAATATTAGTAGCGGTATAAGTACTGCCATCATATAAAACATTAGCATCAAAACCGAGATAAAAATTGTTTGAGTACCTATTAGCTACACCGACCGTAAAGCCTGGCGCTACCTGAGTCATACTGCCATTAAAATGATAAGGCGTGGTTGAAGAAGTAATTACAAAACCAGTATCCGCAGGAAAACTATCCGGGAAGAAATATGGATCATTAACCGTATCCGTTGCAGTACCTTGCAAAAGACTAGCGTTAATCCCCACAAAGGGCTGCCAATTACCAAAAGTACTAACTGCGCTCAATCCTAACAACGCCGAGAGAATGACCTTCGCTAATTTCATAAGATATTATCCTTAATAATCTTGCCCATATAAACTTGGTTATTATACCATCATTACTGTCAAATACAAACAAGTATTTTTAAAGGAGCATTTACTGAATAATTTGCGATTGCTGTTGCGCCATTTGCTGTTGATACAACACATCAAAATTAATCGGCGCCAAATTTAATTGTGGAAACCCAGCACGCAACACCATATCACCAATAGCCTCACGCAAAAATGGATAAAGAATATTAGGACAAAAAGCCCCTAAAGCATGACGTAACGGCTCGGGCTCAAGACCACTAAGCATAAAAAGTCCTGCTTGATCTACTTCAGCAATAAACGCAATTTCATCTTTACATTTGACAGTACATTTTATTTTTAATGCAACTTCATGTAAATTTTTTTCAGCCAAAGGCCTGCTCTGCGTATTAATCTCAACATTCAATTCAGGCAACCACTCCAAACGAAATGCTTTAATGCTCAACGGCACTTGCAAAGAAGCATCCTTAACATAAATTTTCATTAACTGCACTTGAGCTTGCTCCGCGGCTGTCTCAGCTTGATTAATATTTTCTTGCGGCGACTCCGAAGATGTTTTAGTTTTTTTGACCATGATAAAGCATTCCTAGTTTTTAAAGTTTTTTATTATATACCAAACAGAGTTCAAAATGCGAAGATTTTACTTAGCGTTAAGTTTTCACTGTTTACTCCCGTAGCAGAAAGGCCATGCTGTAGGGGCGTAACTTGCTACACTACTGTCCGGAGAAAATGGTAAGACATTCTCCCCTTCCTTTGTATATGATGTTGTTGAATAACGATGGATGAGCTGGAGACTTAATTTA
>JAGVKT010000060.1 GCA_020050355.1 Gammaproteobacteria bacterium
AAAACAAAGGCGCTTTTACTAGCGAAAATGCCCTGATAAAGCTTATTTATTGTGCTTGCCAAAAAGTACTGGAAAAATGGAATCAACCCATGCACAATTGGGCACTTATCGCGTCCCAGCTTCATATTTATTTTGAAGACCGTATGAACCTGAGACTTAGATAATCAATGAGGTGACACAGTTAGATGAACTCTCTAAAATGAAAAATTGCGGGTTAAATCTTTCTCTTTGCAATACAGCTCGGTTTTATATCCATCTTGATTCTACCGTACCATCCGCCACTAATATGTGAAATCTAAGGTTGAACATGGCATCCCACGGATATTTCTGCGGAGTCATTCCTCCACTAATTTGTCCTTATTCCTTGTAAAGAATCAAGATTTCATGCTGGGCTTTTCAGCCCAGTCTTCTCACCAATTCTTCGAGTTTGGTTTTAACTCCTCATCCTCACCTAAAGTTTCTAATCGTTGCGGAGGGTTATTGCTGGTACTAAAGAAACCATTAGTGCCAACTTTAGATATAGATGTAGTTTCGATATTAGATGCTAAAAGTAGAAGCAATAACAAATCAGAATTATCCAAAATTGGTAAGTTAAAAAATGTTGATGGCACATTACCCTCAACTTGCGATTGAGGAATTGACTCAATTATTTCTTTTATTTTACTTAATGCTTTATTTTTTGCAGAACTCTCTTCTAATCGTTGAAATTTTTTTTCGATACTTTCAAATAAAGAGCGTATTCTGCTGGAGTTGGACTTAGTCTGGAGAAGAGCTTGTATAATATTAAAAGTGCTTATTTCTAAAGTAATAGTATTAATGGCAAACAACAATTTATCATTTACATCCTTATGCTCATTTGTAAAAGTAACTGGCATCATATTGTGAGCTTTTATTAACCAACCAATATATATATTTAGAGCCTCGAGACTCAATACGGGAGAGCGTTCTCTGGTCGCTAATTGAGAAAATTGTTCTTTAACTCCTTTGTAAGCTAAGTTGCCCGCGATCAGTTGATACTCATTTTTCTTATCTTCGTTTAAATTGGGCAATGTTGTAGCTGCTTTTTCATAAATGTCACTAAAATAATTGATGCCACTTGATATGCATTTTTCTCTTCCTCTTAACATACTGGTTAATGATTCTTTATATTGCCCATTAATAAATTCAAATGTTTTGTTTTCAATAGCAAGTGCATCAATAGATTGTATGCTTCCGTCTTTAACTGTTATATGTTGAATTACGTGTTCGAAACACGTTATTCCTGAATTTACACCGTGCGCAAGACGATAATCAAAACCTTTTAGTGCATCAAAACCTACAATTACGGTAGGTAAGCACTTAGATTCATGAATTACTTTGTTTAATACATAAGGTATACTTTGGAATCCTACTATCCGAGGTTTCACACCATATTTTCTTGAGGGTTTCAACTCAGTATAATCGTTAATCTTACCATCGCTATATATATCCAACAGCAGTTTCATCCAATCTCGCTGTTGATTTTGATCTAAATTAGCTGGTGCCTCCATATAGAGGCATACCTTCGATCCTTGACTGTAGGTATAAAACGTTGGAAACGTCTCATAATACCATCCTAATGCTAGCAATTTTTCTCTTATTTCGATGTTCCTTTGCAATGAGCTACGTTGAACATTCAGCGGCATGCTCGTGTCCTGTATAGGCACATAAGTTAACAAAGAATCATTATTAGGAATTATTACATGTGCCACTATATGATCTGGTATGGGATTAATAGCAACTAATGATTGTGTTTCAAAAACGGGGTCAGCGTTGATTGATTGCTGATATTCATTGACCGCTTGCACTACAGCGGCTTTTCTTCCTGAACAATCAAAAACATAATCAGCAGGATATACGCCAAATGAATTATCCTTTTTACGAGTGATTACCCCTTTGACTTTAGTTTCGGTTTCGGCTTGCAATCCGATAAATTCTTCATCAATAAAGGAAACTTTTAAATCTTTTAAGTTTCTGTACAGCTCGCGCTCTAATTCTTTGATGTGATGCGCTTCCGAATGGGGCGTTTCGATACCTGTATTATAAGAAACTATTTCAAATGTTTCATGATTCAAATGGCCTGGTCTAGTATAATTATTTTCCGGACGCTTTTCTATAATTACTATATTTTTAGCGTTAACCCCTATATTTAATAACCGAGTTGCTTCATACAGACCGCCTAAACCCGCGCCAATAATTACATGAGTAGCCATAGAATAACACCTACTAATTCGACAAATGAGCGTTTATTATACAGAATAAAAATTAAGGAAATATTAGGCTGTGTTGACAATAGGTGTGCTCTTGAACTATCTCTACTACTTATGCGGAAGAGAATCCAACATTTAGCTCAATATATGAGGAGCAATTTGGGAGTAAGCGAGATTAGATCTGGCAAAAAGAAAGTTACCTGCATTAGTTCGCGCCTTTTTACATTACTTTAATATGGAGTCTGAAGTAGACAGCTTCTGTAATGAGCTCCGCAACTGTTTAAAATAACCACCGGTAGCCACAATGCTATCTATACTGACAAAAACTGTCACTATATACCGGTATCCTGTCTCATCTCATTAATCCCTTGTATAAAGGAGTTTTATCATGCCAAATTGGATAGCTATTGCCTCAGCAGAGCATGTTCAAATAGGTCGGCAAGAAGGATTTATGCAAGTTTGTCATGGTAAGTGCGCTCCTTTACAACGTATGAAACCCAATGATTGGGTCGTCTATTATTCTCCTACCATCACATTTGGAGGTAAAGACAAGCTACAATCGTTTACCGCATTAGGAAAAATTAAAGAGGGCGATCCCTATCAAGTCGATATGGGCAATGGCTTTTGTCCATTTCGCAGGGATGTAAACTGGCTTACGTCACAAGTGGCAGCGATACAGCCCTTGATAGGTCAACTTGGATTTATAAACAATAAGAAAAACTGGGGATATGCGTTTCGTTTTGGTCTAATTGCTATCAATGATGAAGACATGCAACGGATAATTAAAGCCATGCAAGGCACAGATAACTAGGCATCGGATGAAACAATACAATGTGTAACGGCCCACGCAATCCCAAACGCTACGCTGAATTTGGGATGGCTCCCCGCCTGCGCGCTGAGGAATCCTGGCATTTTGTAAGTAACTAGAATTATGAATGATAATAGTGCTCATAATTCATGTCGTTCCCACGCAGGCGGGAAACCATTTATCATGATGGCACTTCACTTTGTTTGAGGCATGGTTCCCTTAATTTCACAAACGAGGAGTTACATAAATGATAATAGAAAGCTCAGTCTATGCATTTTTTAGTTAAACGGTAGGTGTATTTAGCCGAACGTATACGATTAACGAGTTATGCTCGAATCTGGTGTATGGGAAAAATAAATTAGGTGGCGTATCCTGTTGATTGTTCGCCAAGAACATTAATCAACAAAAGGAAATACGCCATGAAGGATTGTAATCTGAAAGAAGTCACTACACCAGAACAAAAAATCGCCGATCCATTAACTGAATTATAACGTAATGGGGCTCATGATTTAATTAGGCAAGCGGTAGAGGCGGAACTCGGTGCCATGTTGTCTGAATATGAGGATTAAAAATTAATCGATGGCAGGCAAGCTATCGTGCGTAATGGTTATTTTCCTGAACGAACGATTCAAACGGGTATTGGAGATGTGACAATAAAAGTGCCTAAAGTTCGAGACCGCAGTGGCTCTGGGATTTGTTTTCAAACCCATTTATTACCACCGTATCTGAGGCGTACAAAAAGTATTGAGGAACTGATTCCTTGGTTGTATTTAAAAGGGTTATCAACAGGTGATTACACTGAAGCCTTGGGCTCGCTATTAGGTGAGCATGCAAAAGGCTTATCTGCGAACACGGTATCTCGGTTGAAAAGCCAATGGCTTGAAGAGCATCAAAGCTGGCAACGCCAAGATCTAAGTCGAAAGCGTTATGTTTATTGGTGGGCAGATGAAATTTATAGCCAAGTGCGAATGGATGATCGCCTGTGTTTGCTGGTTATTATGGGCGTTACTGAGCACGGTCAAAAAGAGTTGGTCGCTGTGAGTGATGGGTTCCGTGAGTCCTCAGCTAGTTGGGAAGAACTGTTAACGAGCTTACGGCAAAGAGGACTTTCGCACTCGCCAAAACTTGCTGTAGGAGATGGTGCGCTGGGCTTTTGGAATGCTATTAGCAAAGTGTCCCCTGATACCCGTCATCAGCGATGCTGGGTGCATAAGACAGCCAATGTACTAAATAAGCTACCGAAGTCTGTGCAGCCAAAGGTGAAATCAGCACTACACGAAATCTGGATGGCTTCAACGCGCAAAGATGCCTATACGGCATTTGACAACGCATTGGAGCTATTTACACCCAAGTATCCAAAAGCAATGGAGTGCTTGAAAAAGGACCACGAGGAATTACTTGCATTTTACGATTTTCCAGCAGAGCATTGGATTCATATTCGAACAACAAATCCAATTGAATCGGTCTTCGCAACCGTGTGGTTGCGTACCAAAAAGTCTCACAACTGTGGCTCAAGAGATAGTATATTGGCAATGGTATTTAAGCTAATGGAATCCGCTCAGAAGCGGTGGATTAAAATTAGGGGGTTTAACTTATTAACGCTTGTGGTTAATAATGTTAAATTTGAAGATGGAGTGCAGGTGGTTGAACAATCAGACAGGAAGGCCGCCTGATGTTATTTTGGTCATACACCAGATTTGACAATAACTCCTTCGCAAGTACACCAAAAACAAAGGCGCTTTTACTAGCGAAAATGCCCTGATAAAGCTTATTTATTGTGCTTGCCAAAAAGTACTGGAAAAATGGAATC
>JAGVKT010000109.1 GCA_020050355.1 Gammaproteobacteria bacterium
TAATCAGCCCGATTGCGATGGAAGAAGGTTTGAGATTTGCAATACGCGAAGGCGGACGTACTGTAGGTGCGGGCGTTGTTGCTAAGATTTTAAGTTAAACATAAGCAATGTTTTTCTCCTGTTAATTTTTTAGGAGGGTGTATTGCGAAGAGGTAAAATAAGATATCCTCGCTTGCCGAGGATTCTTATTAGGTATCCTTCTGTAGTTTTAAGGTAAAAAGAAGGATTAGGTAAATAGGAACGATATATATGAAACAAGAACAGAAAATTCGGATTCGTTTAAAATCATTTGATCATCGTTTGATTGATGATGCGATTTCAAGGATCGTGGATACGGCTAAAAGAACGGGTGCGCAGGTTATTGGTCCTATTCCTTTGCCCACCAAAAAAGAACGGTGGACCGTTTTAACATCGCCACATGCAAATAAAGATGCACGTGATCAGTATGAAATCCGTACGCATTTGCGTTTGTTAGATGTTATTGCTAATCCAGCAACAATTGATGCTTTAATGAAATTGGATTTAGCTGCAGGGGTAGACGTAAAGATTATTTTGAGGTAGAATGCTGGCCCTTGCTTTTTGGTTTTAAGCAGATTTAGGGGCGCTATTGTAGCGCTCAAAGTGGTATAAAAATCCGCAGCGGTCAATCGAAACTGTTGCGATGAAATGAAATAAAAGAAATAAAAATGGAAGGTTTAATTGGCCGAAAATGCGGCATGACTCGCATTTTTACTGAACAAGGACAGGCTATTCCTGTTACGGTGATTGAAGCTTTGCCTCATTACATCACGCAGCTTAAAAATGTGGATGTTGATGGCTATACAGCAATTCAAATTACCACCGGTCACAAAAAGCGCTCTCATATTAATAAGGCCCAAGCAGGTCATTTTGCTAAAGCAAACATAGAACCTGGTTTGGGGTTATGGGAATTTCGCGTTTCTAATGAAACTCTTAATAAATATAAATTAGGTGATGTTTATCACTTAGATGTTTTTGCTGAAGGCCAAGAAGTAGACGTCGCTGGCATTACCAAAGGTCGTGGTTTTGCAGGTACGGTAAAGCGTCATAATTTTCGTACGCAAGATATGACTCACGGTAATTCACGTTCGCATCGTGTTCCTGGTTCTACGGGGCAAAATCAAACTCCAGGTCGTGTATTCAAAGGCAAAAAAATGTGCGGTCACATGGGTGTGGCGCAGCGCACTATGCAATCTTTAAAAGTTGTCAAAATTGACAAAGAGCGTAATTTAATCGCGATTAGAGGTAGTGTGCCTGGTGCAGATCAGGGAATTGTTGTCATAACCTCTGCTGTTAAAAGAGTGAGGGGTGCATAATGGATTTACAAGTTTTAAATAGCAAAACAAATAAAGAATCAAAAACTATAAAAGTTTCTGAAGCGATTTTTGCGCGTGACTATAATGAAGCCTTAGTGCATCAAGCGGTTACTACATATTTAACAAATTTACGTCAAGGAACCAAAGCGCAAAAAACGCGTGCAGAAGTTCGTGGTGGCGGTATTAAACCATGGGGCCAGAAAGGTACAGGCCGTGCGCGTGCGGGTACCATCAGAAGTCCTTTATGGCGCAAAGGTGGAATTATTTTTGCAGCTAAACCCAGAGATTTTTCACAAAAAATGAATCGTAAAGCGCATCGTGCTGCTTTATGTGCGGCATTATCTGAGTTAGTTCGCCAAAAACGTTTATTGGTTGTTGATGATTTTAAAGTAGAGACCCATAAGACTAAAGATTTATTGGCACAATTAGCTAAGCTGAATCTTAAAGATGTTTTGATTGTGGTTCCTGAGGTTGATGAAAATTTATATTTAGCTTCGCGCAATTTATATGGTGTAGATGTGCGTGATGAGCATGATATTGATTTGGTTAGTTTGGTTGCTTATCACAATGTGTTGATGACCATGGATGTGCTGAAGAAAATAGAGGAGCGTTTGGTATGAAGAACGAGAGGCTCTTAAAGGTGTTGATTGCTCCTTTAGTTACCGAAAAAACTTATCGTATTAGCGGTGCTGATCAGCAGGTTGCTTTTGAAGTAATGAGAAATGCAACCAAGCAAGAAATTAAAGCAGCGGTTGAGCAAATGTTTGAAGTAAAAGTGAGCGCAGTTAGAACTGTTAATGTAAAAGGTAGTGCGCGTCGTTTTGGTCAGAAGATAGGTAAAACGAGTGCGTGGAAAAAAGCTTATGTGCGCTTGAGCGATGGCGGACGAATTGATTTCGGCGGGTCCGAAGCTTAAAGATTTGAAAAGGAAGCAAGTATTATGGCAATTATAAGTTGTAAACCCACCTCAGCAGGACGGCGTTTTGTAATTAAAATCTCACGTGATGGTTTGTATAAAGGACGTCCCGTGGCGAATTTGTTAAGCAGTCAATCCAAAAATGCAGGACGTAATAATCATGGACGTATTACTGTACGTCATCAAGGCGGTGGTCATAAGCAACATTATCGTTTGGTAGATTTTAAACGCTTGATGGATGATGTTCCTGCAGTGGTTGAGCGTATTGAATATGACCCTAATCGTACAGCACACATTGCATTGCTCAAGTATGTGAATGGTGCGCGTGCTTATATTATTGCACCTAAAGGTTTGAAAGCAGGTGATGACGTTGTATCAGGTGTTGAGGCGCCTATTAAAGTTGGTAATTGTTTGCCTTTAAAAAATATTCCTGTAGGTACTTTTGTGCACTGTGTAGAAATGAAGCCGCTGAAAGGCGCTCAATTGGCACGTAGCGCGGGTACAAGTGTTCAACTTATTGCTAAAGATGGTCCTTATGCGATTTTACGTTTACGTTCAGGTGAAATGCGTAAAGTGGCTGTTGAATGTCGTGCAACGATTGGAGAAGTAAGTAACAATGAACACAATCTTATTTCTTTAGGTAAAGCAGGTGCTGCACGTTGGCGCGGTATTCGTCCAACGGTGCGTGGTGTGGTAATGAATCCTATTGATCACCCTCATGGTGGTGGTGAAGGTAAAACTGCTGCTGGACGTCATCCTGTTTCACCGTGGGGACAAAAAACTAAAGGATATAAAACTCGTAAAAATAAACGTACGAGTAATATGATTATGCAGCGTCGTAAGAAGAAATAATTAAGAGAGGATATAAAAGTGCCACGTTCATTAAAAAAGGGTCCATTTATTGATACCCATTTACTCAATAAAGTGCTTGCGGCCATTGAATCTAAGAATAAAAAACCAATTAAAACTTGGTCGCGTCGCTCCATGATTGTGCCAGATATGATAGGGCTTACACTTGCGGTTTATAATGGCCGTCAGCATGTGCCCGTGTTTATTTCTGAAAATATGGTAGGCCACAAATTGGGTGAATTTGTTCCGACACGTACGTTTCGTCAGCACTCAGGTGATCGTAAGACTAAAGATGGTGAGTCAGGAGATGGTGGTAATGAGACCAAAGCAGCAGCAGCGGCAGCAAAACCAGCAGCAGCTTCGACTACGGCAGGGAGTTAATTAAATGGAAGTTTGTGCACACTTAAAAAATGTTCGGTTATCAGCGCAGAAATGTCGTTTGGTTGCAGATCAAGTACGTCTTAAATCTGCTGCTGAAGCGATTCAGTTGTTAACATTCAGCTCCAAGAAAGGCGCAATTTTTGTTAAAGCGGTTATTAAATCTGCCTTGGCGAATGCAGAGCATAATCACGGTCGTGACATTGACGAATTAAATGTGAGTAGAATTATTGTCAATGAAGCAACAAGTTATAAACGTTTTCATGCACGCGCGAAAGGGCGTGGCAATCGTATTACCAAAAGAGGTTGTCATATTTCGGTATGGCTTGATGAAGCACCAAAGGCAAAAGAGTAGGGGTATAAAGCATGGGTCAGAAGGCGAATCCAGTAGGATTAAGATTAGGAATTGTTAAAGATTGGAATTCAATTTGGTTTGCAGATTCCAAAACATTTGCTAAAAAATTGCTTGCAGATATTAGAGTACGTGAATATTTAAAGGAAGAATTGGCGCAAGCATCAATTAGCAAAGTTAAGATAGAGCGTCCTGCTGAAAACGTTAAAGTTACTATTTATGCTGCACGTCCTGGTGTGATTATTGGTAAAAAAGGCGAAGAAGTAGATCGTATTAAAGCCGTAGTCTCTAAAATTACTGGTGTGCCTGCACACATTAATATTGAAGAAGTAAAAAAACCCGAATTAGATGCGCATCTTGTTGCGGAAAATATTGCACAACAATTGGAGCGCCGCGTGATGTTTCGTAAGGCGATGAAACGTGCTGTACAAAATGCAATTAAAATGGGCGCTGAAGGAATTAAAATTTGTGTTTCTGGGCGTTTAGGTGGTGCTGAGATTGCACGCTCTGAATGGTGTCGGGAAGGTCGTGTGCCTTTGCATACTTTGCGTGCTGACGTTGATTATGCGGTGGGTGAGGCGTTAACTACTTACGGCATTATCGGTGTAAAAGTTTGGATTTTCCGTGGGGAAGTTTTGGGTGATAAACGTAATGAAGTACAAGAAGAAGCTCACGAAAAAACAACAAAAAAATCTGCGAAAGTAAATAATCGCAAGCGTGGTCGAGGAGAATAAATATGTTTCAACCTAAGCGTACTAAATTTCGTAAGATGCAGAAAGGTAGAAATGAGGGTATTGCTACACGTGGTACTCGAGTGAACTTCGGTGAATTTGGTTTAAAAGCAACAAGTCGTGGACGCATTACTTCACGTCAAGTTGAAGCGGGTCGTCGCGCAATCAGCCGGCACTTAAAAAGAGGTGGGAAGGTATGGATTCGTATTTTTCCCGATAAACCCATTTCAAGAAAGCCTCTAGAAGTGCGGATGGGAAGTGGTAAAGGTAATGTAGAATATTGGGTTGCAGAAATCCAACCAGGTAAAGTTTTGTTTGAGATTGAAGGTGTAACGCCAGAGTTAGCAAAAGAAGCGATGGCGCTTGCAGCAGCGAAATTACCTGTGTTAACTACTTTTGTTAGAAGGACAGTATTGTGATGAAGATAAAAGAATTACGTGAAAAATCTGCTGAAGATTTGTCAGCGTTGGTTGCTGATTTACATAAAGAACAATTTAATTTAAGAGTTCAACGCGCGTTACAACAGCCCGTAAAGTCGCATAAATTTAAAGAAGCTAGGCGGACGATTGCGCGTATTAAAACACTTTTAAGTGAGCGAGGTGAATAAGATGGAAGTGAAGAAAATAAAGACGCTTAATGGTGTAGTTGTTTCCGACAAAATGGATAAAACAATTGTAGTGTTGCTTGAACACAAAGTCCGTCATCCTAAATATGAAAAGACGATTGTTCGCTCGAGTAAGTTTCATGTTCATGATGAAGAAAATAAAGCAAAAATTGGTGATCAAGTTCTTATTAAGCCCTCGCGCCCGCGTTCTAAGATGAAGGCTTGGGAGTTGGTAAGTATTATTTCGGAAAACAACAAATAAAAGTAACGGTTACTCACAAGAGTGCTGATACTAAGTAATAAAAGAAGGTAGCGTTAACATGATTCAGATGCAAACAGAGCTTGATGTAGCCGATAACAGCGGGGCCAAGCGCATTGAATGTATTAAAGTATTAGGGGGTTCTAAGCGTCGTTATGCTGCGATTGGTGACGTAATCAAAATTACTGTAAAAGAAGCGATCCCCCGGGGTCGTGTTAAAAAAGGTGAAGTTTATTTTGCAGTAGTTGTGCGTACCAAATCAGGAGTGCGTCGCACGGATGGTTCTTTGATTCGTTTTGATAGTAATGCTGCGGTTTTGCTTAATCCCAAACTCGAGCCTATTGGTACGCGTATCTTTGGACCTGTGACTCGAGAATTGAGAACTGAACAATTTATGAAAATTGTTTCATTAGCAGCAGAAGTTTTATAAGGTGAATGTATGAATAAAATTAAAACAGGTGATCAGGTTATTGTAACTACCGGAAAAGACAAAGGTAAAGTTGCAAAAGTTTTAAGAGTGATGGGAGCTCGCTTAGTGGTTGAAGGCGTTAATTTCATTAAAAAGCATGTCCGCCCAAATCCACAAAAAGGTATTGAAGGTGGTATTGTCACTAAAGAAGCGCCTTTGTCTGCATCAAATGTTGCTATTTATAATGCAGCCACTAAAAAGGCCGATCGTGTTGGTTTTAAAATCGAAAAAGATGGTAAAAAAATACGTATATTTAAATCTTCTGGTGAACAGATTAATTAATAGGTGAGAGTAATGACAACGCGTTTAAAAGCATATTATCAAAAAGAAGTTGTTTCAAAATTAAAGAAACAATTTAATTATAGTAATGTTATGGAAGTTCCACGCATTAAAAAAATTACTTTGAATATGGGCGTGGGCGAAGCTTCTAAAGATAAAAAAATTATGGATCATGCTGTTGCAGATTTAACTGCTATTTCTGGACAAAAACCAGTAGTGACCTTATCACGTAAATCGATTGCGGGTTTTAAGATTCGTGATCACTGGCCCATCGGTTGCAAGGTTACTTTGCGCGGTGCGCGGATGTATGAATTTTTGGATCGTTTGATTGCAATTGCGATTCCACGTATTCGTGACTTTCGTGGTTTGAATGCTCGTTCTTTTGATGGGCGTGGTAATTATAGCATGGGTGTAAAAGAACAAATTATTTTTCCTGAAATTGATTATGACAAAATTGATGCAATTCGAGGAATGGATATTACGATTACCACCAGTGCAAAAAATGATGCGGAAGCTAAGGCATTATTGTTGGCTTTTGGTTTCCCTTTAAAAGATTAATAGAGGATATTTATGGCAAAGACATGTGTAGTTGAAAGAGAATTAAAACGGGAACGTTTAGTTAAAAAATATGCGGCTAAGCGTGCGCAATATAAAGCAGTTATTTTAAGTCCCAAGGCTTCGCAAGAAGAAAAATGGGCAGCTATTGCGGCGTTACAAGCCTTACCAAAAAATTCAACACCATGTCGTTTGCGTAATCGTTGCCAGTTAACTGGCAGAGGACATGGAGTGTATCGCAAATTTGGCTTGGGTCGTAGTAAGCTACGTGACCATGCTATGTTCGGTGATATTCCAGGATTAGTTAAAGCAAGTTGGTAAAGAGGATATAAAAATATGACAATGCAAGACCCGATTTCTGATATGTTGACGCGCATTCGTAATGCGCAGTCTGCTTTTCATCCTGAAGTAGCGATGCCGAGTTCTAAGTTGCGTGTGGCGATTGCTCAGCTTTTGAAAGATGAAGGTTATATCCATGACTTTTCAGTAGCTGATAGTGAGTTTTCCGTTTTAAATATTAATCTTAAATATTTTCAGGATAAACCTGCGATTGAATCTTTAGAACGTGTAAGTAAGCCTGGTTTACGTATTTATCGTAATCGGCAAAAACTACCTAGAGTGAAGGGAGGCTTAGGTGTTGCAGTAGTTTCTACTTCTAAGGGTATTATGACGGATCGCCAAGCACGGAAACAAAGCTTGGGCGGTGAAGTTTTATTTTTTGTAGCATAAAGAGGATTATCATGTCACGAGTGGCAAACAAACCAGTAACTGTTCCAAGTGGTGTTAATATTACGGTTAAAGCTAACCAAGTTGAAATTAAAGGGCCTAAAGGTACCTTATCTGTAGCATTGACGGAGCAAGTGAAGGTTGAGCAAAAAGGTGCAGAGCTGACCTTGCATTATGATCATGAGAACAATGCTGCTAACGTGTTTGCGGGTACTGTACGTGCAAATATTGCTAGCATGATTGAAGGTGTTTCTAAAGGTTTTGAAAGAAAATTAACTTTGGTTGGAGTAGGTTATCGTGCGAAGGCGCAAGGTAATACACTTAATCTATCCGTAGGTTTTTCTCATCCGATTGATCATGTATTGCCTAAAGGTGTAACAGCTGAAACGCCATCGCAAACAGAAATTATTTTAAAAGGTGCTGATAAAAGTATTTTAGGCCAAGTTGCCGCAGATATTCGGAGCTATCGTCCCCCCGAGCCCTATAAAGGTAAAGGGATTCGTTATGTAGATGAAGTAATCAAGATTAAAGAAACGAAGAAGAAATAATTAGACTAGGTGCAATGATGACAGACAATAAAAAAGTATCAAGATTAAGACGCGGCAGCAAAACTAGAAAGCATCTCAAAGAATTGCGTTGTGTTAGTCTTTCGGTAAATAAAACGCCTCGGCATATTTATGCGTATTTGATCAATGAAGATCGCAGCAAAACTATTTTGTGTGCATCTACCATTGAAAAAGCGGTTCGTGCCAAAGTGAAATATACGGGTAATGTTGAAGCTGCACAAGTGGTAGGAACATTAATTGCTGAGCGTGCGCTTGCAAAAGGTTATGACATTGTGGCTTTTGATCGTTCAGGATTTAAATATCATGGTCGAATTAAAGCCTTGGCTGAAGCAGCACGCGCTGGGGGCTTGAAGTTTTAAGTTTTTTCCGTCGCATAGGCGAAAGGGAACATTATAAGGATAATTATGAGCAATACGATGACAAGTGTAGAAGCACAAGTAAACAATCAACAACAGCAACAAGGTAGTGGCTATGTAGAGAAATTAATTTCTGTCGGCCGGCATACAAAAGTAGTAAAAGGTGGTCGTATTATGACTTTTGGTGCTTTGGTGGTGGTTGGCGATAAAAAAGGCCGTATTGGTTTTGGTCATGGTAAAGCCCGTGAAGTACCTGTAGCAATTCAAAAGGCGATGGATGCTGCGCGTAAAAATATGGTTAATATTAACTTAAATGGTGCGACCTTGTGGCATCCGCTTAAATTTAAATTTGGTTCTTCGAAAGTGTTTATGCAGCCTGCTGCAGATGGTACGGGTATTATTGCAGGTGGGGCAATGCGTGCGGTGTTTGAAGTGTTAGGAGTCCAAAATGTATTAGCGAAAGCTTATGGCTCCACCAATCCTAATAATGTTGTGCGTGCTACAATTAATGGTTTAAAAGCAATGCAATCGCCAGAAATGATTGCTTTAAAACGCGGCAAAACTGTTGCAGAGATTTTGGGGTAATTTATGGCTACTAAAAAGAAAATTTCGACAAAAAAATTAAAACTGACATTGATTAGGAGTACCAGAGGTACGCTTGCAGCGCATAAAGCTTCAGTTGCTGGTTTGGGTTTAAAAAAAATGCATCAAACAGTTGAAGTTCAAGATAATCCATGTGTGCGTGGCATGATTCAGAAAGCTGCATTTTTATTGAGAGTAGAGGAATAACATGAAATTAAATACATTAGCTCCGGCTCCAGGTTCTAAAACAGTAGCTAAGCGCTTGGGTCGCGGTATTGGTTCGGGCACAGGTAAAACAGCGGGTAAGGGCCATAAAGGTCAAAAAGCGCGCGCTGGGGGGTATCATAAAGTTGGTTTTGAAGGCGGACAAATGCCGATGAGTCGTCGTTTGCCTAAATTCGGTTTTACTTCTTTAAAAGCATTAGTTCGCACCGAAATTCGTTTGGGTGATTTAGATAAATTGACAGAAAAAGAAATTGATTTTGCTACTTTAAAAACGCAAGGTTTGATTACTAGCAATACTAAATTTGCTAAAGTTATTTTGGCTGGTGAAATCAAACGTCCTATTACCTTAAAAGGTATTGACGTTACTGCGGGTGCGCGTAAAGCGATTGAAGCAGCGGGTGGTAAAGTAGAAGTTTAGCAAATTATTTTTTGTATGGAGTTGTCGCAAGGCGATACATGAGGGTTATTAATGTTACGAGGTCAGTCGTTTTTTCAAAATGCGAGTATGGTGGAATTGCGCCGGCGCATTTTTTTTATTTTGTTAGCCTTGCTCGTGTTTCGTTTGGGTTCTTATATTCCAGTACCTGGAATTGATACCACCAAATTAGCGCAGTTCTTCCAGTCACAAAGCAATACGGTTTTGGGATTGTTTAATGTGTTTTCAGGTGGTTCGTTATCACGACTAACGATTTTTGCATTGGGTATTATGCCTTATATTTCGGCGTCAATTATTATTCAATTGTTAAGTGCCGTGGTGCCTAAATTGGCGGAGATTAAAAAAGAAGGTGCTGCTGGTCAGCGAAAGATTGTCCAGTATACGCGTTATGGGACTTTAGTGTTATCGGTTTTTCAGGGTTTAGGAATGGCGCGTTATCTCGTCAATGAAGGTTTGGTGTATCAAGATACTTTTATGTTTTATCTTACTGCAGTCATGACCTTGACCACAGGAACTGTTTTTTTAATGTGGCTAGGTGAACAGATGACAGAGAGAGGTATTGGTAATGGGATTTCTTTGATTATTTTTGCAGGTATTATTTCGGGAATTCCAAATGGCTTGGCGCATACTTTTGAGCAGGCGCGTGATGGTAATTTAAGTTTGATAGCGTTGTTGTGTATTTTAGCGGTGATCGTTGCGGTGACTATTTTTGTGGTGTTTATGGAACGGGCGCAAAGAAAAATTTTAGTGAATTACGCCAAGCGGCAGCAAGGTAATAAAATGTATGCTGCGCAGTCTAGCCATTTGCCTTTTAAGATTAATATGGCAGGTGTTATTCCTCCAATTTTTGCATCCAGCATTTTGTTATTTCCTTCTACTTTAGGTCAGTGGTTTGGAAGTTCTACCGGATGGCATTGGTTGGCGCAGTTTGGTTTATTACTCGCACCAGGTCAGCCGCTTTATATTATATGCTTTAGCGTTGCCGTGATTTTCTTTTGTTTTTTTTATACGGCTATTATTTTTAATCCTAAAGAGACGGCAGAGAATTTAAAAAAATCTGGGGCGTTTATTCCTGGCATACGTCCTGGTGAGCAGACAGCTCAGTATATTGATAAAGTATTAACACGCTTAACTTTGGTGGGTGCTATTTATATTACTTTGGTTTCATTGTTGCCGATGTTTTTAATGATTGAATGGAATGTACCTTTTTATTTTGGAGGTACTTCTTTATTGATTGTAGTGGTAGTGATGATGGACTTTATGGCGCAAGTTCAGGCGCACATGATGTCGTTTCAATATGATTCTTTGCTTAAAAAAGCTAATCTTAAAAGCAAAGCTAGTAATCAGTATATTCGTGGATAAGGAGTTGGATATATGAAAGTGAGTCCTTCAGTAAAGCC
This sequence comes from Gammaproteobacteria bacterium, assembly GCA_020050355.1. Classification (GTDB taxonomy): domain Bacteria; phylum Pseudomonadota; class Gammaproteobacteria; order Francisellales; family CACEW01; genus CAIQBE01. Next base: position 11,018 of record JAGVKT010000109.1, read on the forward strand.
GATGTGCAAAAAATGTAAGATTGTTCGTCGTAAACGCGTGGTTCGTGTGATCTGTAGCGAAGCGAAGCATAAACAGCGCCAAGGCTAATAATTGGAATCATTCTCTATTTGTGGGGGAATGGTGAAAATAAAGGAAAAAACCTTGCGACTGGGGGTGTTTTAGGGTATGATGTTACACTTTTCGCAAGGCCGTGGGTAAAGAAAGAAAAAGGGAGATGTATTAATGGCTCGTATAGCCGGAGTGAATGTTCCAGTTCAAAAACATGTATGTATCGGTTTGACTTCTATTTATGGTATTGGCCGTCCGCGTGCATTAAAGATTTGTAGCGATGCAAAAATAAATCCATCCAAAAAAGTCAGTGCTTTAACCGATGCAGAACTAGAAGCATTACGGGTGGAAGTTGCTAAGTTTAAAGTTGAAGGCGATTTACGTCGTGAAGTTGCGATGAGCATTAAACGTTTGTCGGATTTAGGTACCTATCGTGGATTAAGGCATCGTAGAGGCTTGCCGGTTCGTGGTCAAAGAACCCGTACTAATGCGCGTACACGTAAAGGGCCTGTTAAGCCCATGCGTGCAAATTAATTTTATTTAGGATGAAAAAAATATGTCACAAGCAGTTCCTACAGTAGAGAAAGCAGCGGAAAAAACTGAAAAAGCAGGTAAAGTTGCAGTTAAAAAAGTAAAGCGTTTTATTCAAGATGGTATTGCCTATGTGCATGCTTCTTTTAATAACACGATTGTTTCTTTAACAGATCGTCAGGGCAATGTTGTTGCTTGGTGTACTTCTGGTGCAAGTGGTTTTAAAGGTTCACGTAAAAGTACGCCTTATGCGGCGCAGGTTGCAGCAGAGCGTGCGGCTGAAAAAGTTTTAGAATATGGTATGAGAAATATTGATGTCTATGTGACTGGTCCTGGTCCTGGACGTGAATCTGTGGTACGTGCGTTACATTCTAAAGGCCTTAAAATTAATAGCATTACGGATGTAACTCCCTTGCCCCATAATGGTTGTCGTCCTCCCAAACGTCGTCGTGTTTAATTCAAATTGAAAGGTTAGGAAAATATGGCTCGATATATTGGTCCAAAATGTAAATTGGCAAGAAGAGAAGGTTCTGATCTCTCTCTTAAAAGCGGTGCGAAAGCACTAGATGCAAAATGTAATTTGCAAACTGCTCCGGGGCAACATGGTGCGCGTCGTGGCCGTTTGTCGGATTATGGTTTGCAGTTGCGTGAAAAACAAAAAGTAAAACGTATTTATGGGCTTTTAGAAAATCAATTTAAGGGATATTATTTTGAAGCCTCGCGGCGTAAAGGTGCTACGGGTGATACTTTGTTGGTTCAATTAGAATCACGTCTTGATAATGTTATTTATCGTTTAGGTTTTGCGTCAACCCGTTCAGAAGCCCGCCAATTGGTAGGCCATAAAGCGATTCTTGTTAATGGTAAATCAATTAACATTCCTTCGTATCAAGTTAAACCTAATGATGTTATTTCTGTGCGTGAAAAATCAAAAAATCAAGGCCGTATACAATTTGCTTTGGAAATGGCAAAACAACGTGCTGCGCCTGGTTGGTTAGAAGTTGATGAAAAAAAATTAGAAGGTATTTTTAAAGCTTATCCTGAGCGTAGTGATTTGCCTTCCGATATTAATGCGCAGTTAATTGTAGAGTTATATTCTAAATAAGCCTTAAGCCTGGAGATTCGTATGCATATGGCAGATGAGTTATTAAAACCACGTATGGTGGAAGTGAGTGAGCTTTCCAAAAATCGTTATCGTATTGTTTTAGAGCCTCTTGAACGTGGTTTTGGACATACCTTAGGAAGTGCTTTACGTCGTATTTTGTTGTCCTCTTTAACGGGAGCTGCGATTGTTGAAGCTGAAATTGAAAATGTATTACATGAATATTCAGCTATTGATGGTGTTAAAGAAGATGTAGTTGAAATTATTCTTAACCTAAAAGATTTGGCGATTCAATTTGAAGGCCATGATACTGAAGCAAGATTGACGCTTCATAAAAAAGGTGAAGGCACAGTTACCGCTGCAGATATTATTTGTCCTTCTAATATTAAAATTGTTAATCCTGAGCATATGATTGCGCACATGACTAAAAAAGGTGAATTGAAAATTCAGCTTAGAGTGAAACGTGGTCGTGGCTACGTGCCCACAGCACAAATAGATGCTGCGCGCGAAAAGGCTATGGGCGTTATTTCATTGGATGCTTCTTTTAGTCCAGTTGTACGCGTTACGTACAGTGTTGAAAACGCTCGGGTAGAACAAAGAACAGATTTAGATAAGTTGATTTTTGAAATTGAAACAAATGGAACTATTTCTCCTGATGAAGCAATTAAGCGTGCAGCTACTTTATTGCATGAACAAATCAGCGTTTTTGTTGATTTACAAGCGCCTAAAGCAGCTCCGGTTATTAGTAATGTTGGTGATATTGATCCTGTATTATTACGTCCGGTTGATGACCTTGAGCTTACCGTGCGTTCGGCGAATTGCTTGAAAGCTGAAGACGTTTATTATATTGGTGATTTGGTACAAAAGAGTGAAGCTGAGTTATTAAAAACACCAAATTTAGGTAAAAAATCACTCACAGAAATTAAAAATATCTTGGTAAAACATGGATTGAGCTTGGGTATGCGTGTTGATAATTGGCCCAGAAAATCCCAAGATGATGAAGAATAAGGAAAGTTGTCATGCGTCATAAATTGAGTGGAAGAAAACTTAATCGTACCAGCAGTCATCGCGCAGCGATGTTTAAAAACATGTCTATTTCAGTTATTGAACACGAATTGATTAAAACCACATTGCCTAAAGGTAAAGATATGCGTCGTGTACTTGAGCCGTTAATTACTTTAGCAAAAACTGATAGCGTCGCTAACCGCCGTTTAGCTTATGCGCGCTTGGGTAATGATGGTGCGGTAAAAAAATTATTTGAAGTTTTAGGCCCTCGTTATAAAACGCGCCAAGGTGGTTATCTGCGTATTTTAAAATGTGGCTTTCGTGTTGGTGATAGGGCGCCTATGTGTTATATCGAGTTGGTTGATCGTCCTGAGGTTAATGCTGCTCCTGTTGAAGTTGCTGCTGAATAAAAAATTTCAAATGCATTGTCATTGATTAATTAATATGCTAATCTTTGTTGGTGTAAATTGTTGGTTACATCATGGCAGAAGTTGTAAATTTTCCTAGAAGAGCTTTGGTCAATCATTATTTGTTTGGGACAATTAATAAGATATTGTCTGAAGATTTTTGTGAAGTAATCATCAGCTCTAAACAAAAGCAATATTGTCGTGCTAAGCGTTGTGCCAGTTGCTTACTGGCGCCGATGATTGGTGATGAGGTTATTGTTTTGCAATGTGCACAAGATTTTTATTTAACGCATATCGTGACTCAAAAAAATCCTGCTGAAAAAATTCTCACTGCCAATAAATTTATTTTTCGTAGTCAAGAATTAACCCTTAAAGTACGACGTTTGTTTGCTAGCATTTCTTCGTTAGAAGCCAAGGGACATCATTGGTTGAGCGCATTCAAAAGAAGTTTTGTTAAATCTGAAGAGACGGTTCAGCATTTGGGTCATTATGTTTTGGATACCCATTCCATGCATGAATCGCACGAAACATTAAAAATCTTGAAAGCGCCTTTGGTGATTGAAAAAACTGAAACACATCAAATCAGTACAGAAAAGTTTTTTTTGGATTAGTGGTATATGGCAAACGTAGTTCAAAATGCTAAGTTATGCAAAAAATTAACGTGAAAATTTCGCTGTTTGTGCCAAAATCGAAAGCCATGCTGTAGGGGCGTAGGCTTGCTACGCCCAGCACGGCAAAAGCATTAACATGAAGAAGCAAGGCCTGCTTAATAAAAAAATCATCATTGCCTATGAGTTTCAAAGCCCTCCAGTTACCGGGCGTAGCAAGCTACGCCCCTACGGCATGGCCTTTCTGCTACGGGAACAAACAGCGAAATTTTCACGTTAATTTTTTCTATACCTTCGAATCTTGAATCATGTTTGGTATATAATGCCCGAAATAATGCCTTTAGCGCCCATGCTTGATTCTGCTTTTGTATTGCATCGTTATTCGTATCAAGAAACTAGTTTATTGCTCAAGATGTTTACGCGTGCGCATGGTTTGGTGAGTTTGATTGTTAAGAATGTCAAAAAAAAACAATCAGATGCTTATGGTATTTTGCAATGTTTTCAGCCTTTAAATATTGAATATACGCTCACTAAAGAGGTAGGTACGCTTAAACAATTTGAGCGTGTGGGTATTGCGCCTGTGCTTCATAATACGGAACTTTATAGTGCCTTTTATCTCAATGAATTGTTATTGTTTTTGTTGCCACCGCATGATGCGATGCCTTATATTTTTGATTTATATGCACAAACATTGTCACAACTTGAACATCATGTGGAGTTGAATTTACGTTTATTTGAGCTCAATTTACTGAAAAATTTAGGGTTCTTGCCTGAACTTACTCATGATGAACGCGCCAAGCCAATTATGGCAGAAGCGCATTATTGGGTGACGCCTGGGCATTTGCCCAAATTGTTGACGCAGATGCAGCATAGTCCCTTGTATGTATTTAGAGGTGAGGATTTAAAAAATATTCTTGCGGGTTGTTGGAGTCCTGAAACTCTTAAGGTTGCTAAGCGACTATGTCGTATTTTTATAGAGCAGCATACGCGTGGCAAGACTTTTAAAAGTCGTGAGCTTTTTGTTGCAGCACAAAGTATGTTGGCGTAAAAACATCCTAAAAAATCTTGGCGCGCTTTTTTTAAAGAAACTGCTCTGAGGCTTGATCTTTCTTGGGTTTCATGAAAGAATATTAAAAATTTCTAAGTGTTGTTATGGAACTTAATCCTTTACGTGAGCAAATTAAAGATTTGAATACCCGTTTGGTCAGCCTGCGGAGGTCGCTTTGACTTTGATAGCAAGGCTGAGCGTCTTATTGAAGTAGAGCGGGAACTTTCACAAAATGCTATCTGGGATACACCTGAAAAAGCGCAAGCGCTTAACAAAGAGCGGACGCAACTAGAACGTATTGTTAAATTGATTCAAGGTTTAGCCCAAGGATTGCAAGATCAACAAGAGTTATTAGATTTTATTGAAGCTGAGCAAGATGCAAGTCTTCTTGTTGAGATTCAGACGCAAGGCCAACAACTTGAAACTACGGTCGCGCGCCTTGAATTCGAGCGTATGTTTTCAGATCCTATGGATCCCAACAATGCTTATGTGGATGTGCAAGCGGGCTCAGGGGGTACTGAGGCGCAAGATTGGGCAGAAATGCTTTTACGAATGTACATGCGTTTTTGTGAGAGCAAGGGTTTTCGGGTCACTTTAGAAGAAGCTTCTGCTGGTGAAGTTGCGGGCATTAAAAGCGCAACTTTGTATGTTGAAGGTGATTATGCTTATGGTTGGTTACGTACAGAAACGGGTGTGCATCGTCTGGTGCGTAAGTCGCCTTTTGATGCCAATAACAAGCGGCATACTTCTTTTGCTTCAATTTTTGTATCCCCCGAGGTAGATGAAAGTATTCAAGTTGAAATCAATCCCGCTGATGTGCGCGTTGATACTTATCGGGCTTCAGGTGCCGGTGGTCAGCATGTCAATAAAACAGATTCGGCGATACGCATTACGCACATCCCTACCAATATTGTGGTGCAATGTCAGAGCGAGCGTTCACAGCATGCGAATCGTGATAAAGCCTTTAAACAACTAAAAGCAAAGCTCTATGAATTAGAATTACAAAAGCGTCGTGAAGCGCAGGCTATTTTAGAAGAATCTAAAAAAGATATTGGTTGGGGCAGTCAAATTCGCTCCTATGTTTTGGATCAGTCGCGTATTAAAGATTTGCGTACTGGGGTTGAGCGTACGGATACGCAAAAAGTTTTGGATGGAGATTTAACAGAGTTTATTGAAGCCAGCCTAAAAGAAAAAAATTAATTGCCTACTTTACAAACATGATAATTTCATTTATCGTTTTGTGAGCTGGTTAATTTTTGAATGAACTCTGAGGAAAATAATTATGCAAGTCGATGAACAAGGCTGGTTATCTGAGGTTTATTATTACCCTTCACCTAATTTTGATGCTCGTCCTTTGGGCGGTAAAATTAATTTGTTAGTGATTCATAATATTAGCTTGCCCCCTGGCGTTTGGGGTGCTGAAGACATTATTGCATTGTTTCAAAATAAATTAGTTTCAACACGCCATCCTTTTTATGAGCAGCTCAAAGAACAAAAAGTCTCGAGTCATTTTCTTATAGATCGAGAAGGGGAGATTTATCAATTTGTTTCGGTGTTTGAACGTGCTTGGCATGCTGGTGTTTCTTCTTTTGCAGGGGTTGATAATTGTAATGATTATAGTATTGGTATTGAGCTTAATGGTTCTGACCAACAAACTTTTACCGAGGTGCAATATCGTAATCTTGCAATATTAACAAATTTTTTATTGCACAGGTTTTCTGACATTACCTTGGAGCGGATTGTGGGGCACGCAGATATCGCTATTCCCTCGGGCCGTAAGACTGATCCTGGCCCTTGTTTTGATTGGATCTATTATAAAAAATTATTGGAGTGACTATGCTTGAATATGACGTGCGACAACATTTTGTTTTTAAAGACCAAGCGCTACGCGGTGTGTTAGTACGTCTAAAAGAAAGTTATCAAACGATCGTTCAGCAACATCATTATCCGTTGGTGTTGGCTAATTTATTGGGAGAGGGTTTGTTGGGGGTTACTTTGATGGCTAGTTTTTTTAAACATCGAGGTAAATTAACTTTGCAATTTCAAGGTGAAGGTGATTTGCGTTTGTTATCGGCGCGTTGTACTCAAGATAATGAGATTCGTGGATTGGTGCGGGCATCGCCGGCCTTAGTGAGTAATCAAAATTTATTACAAGCGTTGCACCATGGTTATTTAAATTTAACCTATGAGCCTGAACAAATTGGGCAGCCTTATCAAAGTGTGATAGAGGTGACGCAGCCGTCTATTGCTAAAAATTTAGAGGAATATTTCAAGCGTTCGGAGCAGCTGCCTACTTGTTTTGTATTGATGAGTGATGGCGATGTGGCTGCGGGTTTGATGTTGCAAGCTTTGCCTGAAGCGCAAGAGCATGAGGCTTTTTATAATTTAGCGATACTTGCTGAAACTTTAACGCCTGAGGAATTAAAAACTTGTGATTTTAAAACACTTTTGCGACGTTTGTTTCATGAGTATGTAATAGAACTTTTTCCAACAAAGCCCATTAATTTTGGTTGTAATTGTTCATTAGCACGGATGCAAAATGCGATTTTGAGCATGGGCGAAGATGAAGCTTTTTCGATTTTGGCAGAAGAGACTTATATTGAAGTTACTTGTGAGTTTTGTGCACGCAGTCATCTTTTTGATGCGCAAGAAGTGGAGCGGATTTTCACAGAAGCGCCTAGTGATTATCATTGAAATTTCTATTGCTTGGTTAAAATAAGCTCTGTATAATAAATGTACTTTATTTGCGAGCTTCTTTTATGGTGTTGGCTTTAATCAAAATCAGGCTAAATGTTGAAGGTCAGCTTGAAGATTTGACTGGCGTGCCCTTAACGCTTAAAGCACTCAGGCGCCTGCGGCGGAACAAAAAAACTTCTTGGGTTACGCTTTTCTTGCCTGAAGCAGCGCTGAACATTCAAAAAATTTATCTTGATGCGCCTGAAGTTCAATCGAGACAGCTACCTGCTTTATTGTGGCGTGAAGTTGAGCAAACAGCTGCGTTACCTTTAAGCGCGGTATTTTATGATTATTTGTTATTGGCGCATTCATTGACTGAATTACCAGCCTATCAACTTTTTTGGATGCACAAGGCAGATTTAAAAGCAGTGTTAGCGCTTATTCGCGCAGCAGGTTTAAAAATAAAGTGTTTAAGTGTAATACAGCATGCTGAGATTAACCTTTGGCCTTGGCGTGAGCGGGATTATCGCTGGCAGCTTTTTAAACAATGTGGGCGATTGTGTGGTGGGCCATTATTCATTTTGGGAGTTTTGCTTTTTATTTATTATGTGTTAATGCAGCGACAGCACGCTTTAGCGCAAAGGTTGCATGCCTATGAACCGAGGGTTGCTGATTATGCTTTGTTGGCGCCGCGTCTTAAAAGCTTTGCCCCGGCTTTATTATTAGTACAAGGTTTACCGCAAAGCGTGCAGGTGAATGAAATTAGTTGGGACGCGCAGGGTTGGCAAATGCAAGGTGTACTTGAATCTTTACAAGCTTTGGCTACTTTGAATTTAAATTTGATTCAGCTTCATTGGTTGTCAGCACAGGGGAGTGTGGATGTATATGCGCAAGGTCAGCATTATCAATGGCAGCTTAAAAACTAGAGGTATGGTGTGAATTTTTTAGAGTGTTCTAAAAAAACGGTACTCCTTTTAAATGTGTTTATGGGGTTAAGTCTACTGTTCTTAGTGGGTGGTGGATTGATTTATCCGGCGTACGAGCAAATTTTAGAGTTACAGAATAATTTGTACAAACTTCAAGCGCAGCCTTTAAAAGCAACATCTATCGAAGGCCGGATTATTAATTTTACAGATTTATTAAAAATCATGAAAATATCTTTGCCGGCGCTTAAGATTTTAAATATGACCATGGCGAATGCTGACATTCATTTGCAAGTACAGGGCTCTAATAAAGATCTAAGTGCATTGGTATTTTTGTTGGCCAATAGTGCGGTGGTAAGCGTTGTTTGGCAGCGTGCTGATTTAGAGGCGACACTCAGTTTAAATTTAAAAGAATTACGAGTGCTTGATCAAGCTTTAGTACATCCTAGAAGTGTGGGTGTCGTACTTCTGCGCGAGCATCATTATTGTGTTTTTGAAGGTGCGGCGCAAACTGTTTATCTACGTGAGCAAGTGCAATGTTGAGATTTTTTTGCGGAGTTTTTTTGTTTTTTGCTCTTTGGGCTTATGCGGATAGTGCGCCACTGACTCTTGATTTTAACGATGCGCCAGTGGTGGATATCTTAAATACGATTGCTAAATTTTCAGGACATAATTTAGTTTTGGCTGATGATATTAAAGGAACGATGACCTTGCATATTGTTAAAATGGCTTGGCCACAGGCTTTGCAAATGGTACTCTCTGGGCAAGATTTAAGTCTAAAAAAATTAGACGCACGTACGTGGTATATTGGAGATACCCATCGGCTTACCGAGCAAGTTCATGCTGAAACGGAAATTCATAAAACTTTGGATGAAGCTACGCCGTTGAGGACGCAATTTTTTCAGCTGCGTTATGCGGATCCGGCGAAGACCTTAGCGTTGCTTCAAAGCAATCATGCGCTTTTGTCAGTTCGTGGTCAGGTTTCGTTAGATGAGCGGACGGCAACTTTGATTGTAACTGACTTACCACAAAATATTTTTGCGATTAAAAATTTATTACAAACCATTGATGTGCCTGTTGCTGAAGTTGAGATTGAGGCTCGAATTGTTGCGGTTAACAAATCGGCTTTGAAGGCGTTCGGTGTTACTTTAAATAGTGGTCAGCCTAATTCAGTCATGAGGTTAGGAGGTATAAACGCTGCGGCGATTAATGTGCCTATTGATAATCCTGCAGGTACCTTGGGTTTAAGCGTAGGTAAGCTTGCCGGAAAAACTTTAGACTTAGAATTACAAGCTTTAGAAGTAGCGGGCGATGGTAAAATTATTTCAGCGCCACAATTAACTGTGGCCGATAATCAAGAGGCTTATATTGAGCAGGGTAGTGAAATTCCTTTTCGTACCGCGACTTCAAGTGGTGCCACGCAAATTGAATTTAAAAAAGCGGTGTTGGGTTTAAAAGTAACACCACAAATTATGGCGGATGGCTCGGTAAATTTAAAATTGCAGATTAATAAAGACGCAGTGAGCGGCAGTGATGTTGCTAAAACAAATACGCCGATTATTTCTACTTCAGAAGTTGCTACCAATGTGCGCGTTGCTGATGGTGAGACCTTGGTTTTGGGCGGTATTTATAGTGAAGAAAAATCTACAGATGTTAGTCAGGTGCCGATATTGGGTGGAATCCCTGGCTTGGGTTGGTTGTTCAAAAGCCAGAAGGTTTCGGATAAATATACGGACCTGATTGTTTTTGTTACGCCTAAAGTTTTGCAGTCTTGATGGCACTTCTCCCTCAGGTTTAACTGTCCGGAATAATTTAAACCTAGTAATAAAGTGCTTCCAACTATTGAAGCCTTTATATGTGAATCAAAAGTCGAAATTAGGATGATCGCATTCATAACCCCTTAGGGTCATCCTGTGGGCCTTGCGCGCAAGCGTAAGGCAGCACAGGATCCAGGTGCTCAATCGCATGCAACGCAGTTGCATTCTTACCTTTTCTTCTTCATCGTGTCGCTGTGCGACAGCTATTTTGAACCTGGATCCTGTGCTAAATCGCTCTGCGATTTCCACAGGATGACCCTTACGGGATTATGCTGCGATTTTGAAAGCTAATCCTCATTGCTTAAATTATTCCGGGCAGTTAAGCCTGAGGGAGAAGTGAAATTTAATGAGGCAGTTCTGGGTGCAGAAAAAAATATTATAAATTTCACTCTATAATTTGTTATAATCCTTTGCACTGTTTGAAGGGAGTAGTTATGCAATATATTATGACCATGCACCGTGTGGGCAAAATTGTACCGCCTAAAAAAGAAATTTTGAAAGATATTTCGCTGTCTTTTTATGATGGTGCCAAGATTGGTGTTCTGGGTTTAAATGGTTCAGGTAAGTCAACGCTGTTGCGCATTATGGCTGGGGTTGATAAAGATTATGTAGGCGATATTACCTGGCGTAAAGGCATTAAAATTGGTTATTTACCCCAAGAGCCGCAACTTGATCTAAATAAAGATGTTAAAGGTAATGTCGAAGAAGCGGTTGCAGAAATTAAAGCGATGTTGGTGCGTTTTGATGAAATCAGCAATAAATTTTGTGAGCCGATGTCGGATGATCAAATGAATAAATTGCTTACCGAGCAAGGAGAGTTACAAGCAAAAATTGATGCCGCCGGTGCTTGGGAGTTAGATCGTAAACTAGAGATTGCTGCAGATGCCTTACGTCTACCGCCTTGGGATGCGGATGTGAGTAAGCTTTCAGGAGGTGAGAAGCGGCGTGTGGCCTTGTGTCGTTTATTGCTTTCACAGCCGGATATGTTGCTGCTTGATGAGCCTACCAACCATTTAGATGCAGAAAGTGTTGCGTGGTTAGAGCGTTTTCTTAAAGATTTTGCGGGCACGGTGGTCGCAGTTACCCACGATCGTTATTTTTTAGATAATGTTGCGGGTTGGATTTTAGAATTAGACCGTGGGCATGGGATTCCTTTTGAAGGTAATTATACATCTTGGTTAGAGCAAAAAGAAAAACGCTTGGCCGTAGAAGCAAAACAAGAAGCCGCGCATCAACGTGCGATTAAAGAAGAGTTAGACTGGGTGCGTCAAGGCGCAAAAGGGCGTCATGCCAAGAGTAAAGCACGCTTGCAACGTTTTGAAGAACTTAGTTCGCAAGAGTTTCAAGAGCGGAATGAAACGCGGGAGTTATATATTCCGCCTGGCCCACGCTTGGGTAATAAAGTTGTTGAGGTCACGGATTTATGTAAAGGCTTTGGTGATCGTCTGTTGATTGATCATTTATCTCTGACGGTTCCTCCTGGTGCAATCATCGGCATTATTGGCCCGAATGGTGCAGGTAAATCGACTTTCTTTAAAATGCTCACGGGTGTAGAACAGCCAGATAGTGGAAACATTTCTTGGGGCGATACCGCGCAGGTTGCTTATGTGGATCAGAGTCGTGATCATCTGGATGGCTCTAAAACTGTGTGGCAGGAAATATCGGAAGGTCTCGATATGATCACCGTCGGCAAATATACTACACCTTCGCGTGCTTATGTCGGCCGATTTAATTTTAAAGGTAATGATCAGCAAAAATATATTGGTGATTTATCGGGCGGTGAACGTAATCGCGTGCATCTTGCTAAATTATTGCGCGCTGGGGGTAATGTCTTGTTATTAGACGAGCCTACCAATGATTTAGATGTAGAAACTTTGCGGGCGTTAGAAGAAGCGATTCAAAATTTTCCAGGATGTGTGTTTGTAATCTCACATGATCGTTGGTTTCTTGATCGTATCGCTACGCATATTTTGGCTTTTGAAGGTGAAAGTCAGGTTGAATGGTTTGAGGGTAATTTTGCCGATTATATGGAGGATAAAAAACGTCGGTTAGGAGAAGATGTCGTGTTAGAGCCGCATCGGATTAAGTTTAAAAAGTTAATTCATTGATTTATCTAGATATTTTATATATAAATACATATTTTAATATAAATATTTATGGTTTAATTGTCTAGTTTATATTGACATATAATTATTATTTTTATATAATAATTGCTTCATGGATGAAGGAAAATTATATGTCATATAGTTATAATTTAGTTGATGTGGTCAAAATCGCTTTTGCAAATGCTAGGCCTAAAATTCAAATACCTGGGTTTATCGATGGTCGTGATAGTCATTACGAATCTGTAGCTCGAGCTTTCATTAATTATAGGATTGAATGTGCTCAAAAGGGAGATATATTAAAATTTTCTGAGGGTAGTGATGTTAAGCAATTATTTATAGAGCTTCGAGGCGTTATTCAGGGTTTTGCGAGAACTTTTGCTACAATGTCTGAAGAAGACCGTAGCCGCCTTTCAGAGGTTGATAGTAGGGTAGTTGGTGTTTCGAAGGTTCGTGTTATTACTGCAGAAAAATCTTCGATTTCTGAACTTATTAAAGCGTTAGAAGGTATTATTACTGAAGGAGTCGAAGCAATGGCAGTAGGAATTGGAAGCGCTAGTGCATCAGCAGTTGCTATGCCTATGTCTGCGGATCGACCTGAAGGTGGGGAGCCTGGATTGATTGCATCTATTAAAGGTGGTTCTCCTGTGCTTGATGAAGGTGAAGCACGAGTGTCTGCGACTGCTTCGATTGTTTTGGCTTCTACTGTCGTCGCTGCGCCAGCTCCGGTTCCAGTCGTAGCAGAAGTAGATGATGGTGTTACGAGGCGACGACGGTCGTCTGTAGTGTCACCTGAAGTGCCACCTGCGCCAACTCATGCGAGAGCTGAAGAATTGGTTGCACGCAGCAGAGCTGTAGCACGTAAACTTGATAGGTTTGCTGATGATGCAGCTGTTGAATCAGCTTCCACAGGAGGGTCGATTGTTGCCGCTGTAGCTGCTGTTGGTGGTGTTGCAGCAGCGACTGCTTTAACAGAGAGTGCTCATCCTCGAAAAAAACTTACTTTTAATGCTGTACCAACTGTTCATTTTCCTTGTGAAGAATATTCTTTAGCCTCGCATAAGATTTTGTTAGAAGCTTCGAATTTATATTTTCTTTTGCAGAGTGCAAAGAAGCTGTTGAGTGCACATAAAGCTTTAATCATAAAACTGCAGGGCCATATTGCCAAACTTTATTTTATTGAAGAAAAATGTAAAGCTACCCCCCCTGAATTGCATGAAGCAAAAGATTACTTAGATATGAAAGAAGAGTTTTTTCAAGATTTACTTTTTTATATTGAATATAAAGTTTTTTCAAATAATAACTTTGTTAAGGATCGTCTTGCTTTAGGGCTCCATACGTTTTTATTGAAGATTCTTGCTGTGGGTAGGCAAGTCAAGATTTTTGATGATCTTCCTGAAAATCTAGCGCCTACGCTATTATGGCGGTACTTAGTAGATCCTGCGCCTAGTAGTACTAAAATTAAACCTTGGCGAGAATATTGTTTTCAGGCGTTAGCTGCTTTAGTTTTAGGAAGTCCAAAAGATTATCCGATGTCTCCACCAGTACATCATTCCAGTTTTCCTATAGAAGACAAAGAAGCTTGTTCTGTTCTTGCTAAGGTCTATTCTTATTTTGTAAAAGACGATGCAGCCAAATCTGCTGCAATCGCATCTGCAGATTATTCAGGTCCTCCTCCGTTGGATGAAGCCTTATATTTTGAGCTTCTTAATATCGAGAAGGCAAAGCTTATGGACCCTTTGGTATGGCGTACTCTAAAACAAGTTAAGGCTGAGAGGAAAGCTGCGGAAGAAGCTGGTGGTGCAGCAAGTGCTGGCGCTGGAAGATAAAAGCTGGGCTTATACGCTAATAATTTTATCAAGTTTGACGTCGTGCTCCGTTGCACATAAATCTTCTTTGCTTTGCTGAAATTCATAAGCACAGCCAATTAGTAAGGGTGGTGTGCGTTCGTGTTTTTTGAAAGCAAAACTTCGATCATAGTAGCCCTGTCCCATGCCTAGACGTTGCCTTTGTTGATCTACAGCGACTAAAGGCACAAAAACTAAATCAAGCTCCCAGGGGGCGAGTAGTTTTGTTAAGGTGCTTTCAGGTTCAAAGATGCCAAATTTATTTTTTCGTAGCGTGATGTTGGGATGCCAAGGTGCAAACCAAAAAGTGGTGCGCCAAGGATGTAATTGTGGGATAAAAATTTCTTTGCCTTGCTGGTGTAGGAATTCAAGACTTGGAGCGAGGTTTAGTTCTTTGCCTAGAGCCCAATAAGCACCTATTCTTTGAGCGGTTTTTAATTCATCGAGATGTTCGAGTTTTTCTCTAAAAGCTAAAGCTTTAATCGTTACAGTTTCGGTGCTAAGTGCGTTGCGTAAATTTTGAAAATGCGTTCTTAAACTTGCTTTGCTTGGCATGGGGGTATGGTTTTTGCTTCATGAGTATTTTAACATTAACAGCCTCTAAATGAATAGGGAAGTACGTTTGGTGTGAAATTAAAAACTAAACAACTTCCAAAGCTATTATTCTGATTTTTGTGCTCTCTCCATTGCCGTCATCCTCCCCACTACGTCCACCACTACCGCCCCCACTACCGTCATCCTGATTTTTTCGCAGAAAAACATCAGGATCCAGCCCACATGCGGTCAAGATCATGCGTGAAATAAATAAAACAATCTCCATTTGATTTTATTATGAACAGATGAAATAATAATCTTTTTGTGGATAAATTATGGGTTATGTGTATACCTTGGCAAGCAAAAGAAACGGGACTCTTTATATTGGCGTAACCGCGCATCTTGTCAAAAGAATATATGAGCATAAAACAAAAATAGGTTCCAATTTTACTAAAAAATATAATGTGACTCACCTTGTGTATTATGCTGAATATGGTTCTATAGTTGAGGCAATTGCGAGTGAGAAAAAGCTTAAAAACTTTAGTAGAAAGAAGAAAATTA
>JAGVKT010000106.1 GCA_020050355.1 Gammaproteobacteria bacterium
AGTCTCCAGCTCATCCATCGTTATTCAACAACATCATATACAAAGGATGGGGAGAATGTCTTACCATTTTCTCCGGACAGTAGTGTAGCTTGCTACGCCTGGCACAGCAAAGGCATTAACATGAAAAAGTAAGGCCTGCTTAATAAAAAAATCATCATTGCCTATGAGTTTCAAAGTCCTACAGTTACCGGGCGTAGCAAGCTACGCCCCTACGGCATGGCCTTTCTACTACGGGAACAAACAGTGAAACTTTTACGTTATTTTTTCTATACCTTCGCGCCCTGAGCCGCGTTTGGTATATTAATTCAATGACAACCAATATTGACTCAGTGGAATCGCTTGTTTTATCAAACCGTTTTTCAGCAGAAAATTATTATAGGCTTGATAATCACTTACAGAAATCTGCGTCATCTCTTTAGTAAAATAACTAAAGGTTGCAATCCAAATCAATTCATTAACTGAAGCGATTGCTTGTGAGCTCGCTAATTCTTGTGGGTACGCTGCAGCTACTTTATTCCAGGCATCTAAAGGATGGGCTTTGAGTGTTACTACGCCTTGATTTAAAGCATTCATAAATTTTTGTAATGTGGCTTTGTTTACTGTGCTTGGATCAGTAATCAATACAAGCTCTGCATAAGTAGGTACGCCATTACGCTCGGGATAAAATAAACGCGTTGTTATGCCCTGCTCTTTTAAAGCAATCGGCTCGACGTTACGCATTAAACCATTTACTGCCGCGACCTTTCCCGATAATAATACCTGACTTAGATTCATATTCACCGCTACCAATTGCACGCTATTAGGGTCAATCCCGGCGTGTTTTAATTCGGTGTTAATTAAACTTGCCTCTAGCGGATTGCCTGAATACCCCAAAGTTTTACCGCGTAAATCTGCGATGTTCTCAATGGGACTTTCCACCAATACAGCCATACATTGCAAAGGTGTAGGAATCAAATTAGCAAATACTTTAATCGGCATCCCTTGGTTGATCGCTAATAAGGTTTCTGGTTGATAATCAATGCCAATATCAGCCTGATGGGTGAGTACTAAATTTCTTGCGCTTGTGGTACTCGTAGGCTCGATAAATTCTACGTTTAAGCCTTGGGCTGCAAAATAACCATACGTCTGCGCTACCAATAAAGGTGCATGATCCGGATTAATATACCAATCTAAAGCCACTTTGACCGTCGTGGGCTGCGCCCATAAAATATTACAGATGAGCCATACGCAAATGCTGTAAAAAAATTTCATGATTACCCCTAAGGTAAAGCGTCTACTTCTTTTGGTTTTGGAATAAATGCTTCTCTATTTAAACCGAACAATACCGCTAAGCCGCCAGCATTATAAATCGAAGAGTAAGTTCCAATCACCACACCGATCATGAGCGCTAAAGCAAAATAATGAATACTCGGCCCGCCCACTAAAAACAATACTAAAACCACCATAAATGTTAAACTGGCGGTCATAATCGTACGCGATAAAGTATCATTGATCGCACGGTTCACCACCTCAGTAATACTCGCTTTGCGCAACTCTCGAAAGTTTTCACGAATACGATCATAAACCACCACAATATCATTTAACGAATAACCAATCACTGCTAACACTGCTGCTAACGCGGTGAGATCAAAACGCAATTGTAAAATTGAGAACACTCCCAGGATCACGATTGGATCGTGTGCAAGCGATAATGCGGCACTTAAGGCAAATTTAATTTCAAAACGCAAAGCGATATAAAGCATAATTGCAAGAATCGCAACTACCATCGCTAATATGCCCGTCTGCGCAAGCTCTGCACCTACTTGTGGGCCAATATAATTTAATGACACGATGGTTGCCGTAGGCAAAGCCTGATGCACTTTGCTGTTGATCGTGTTTTGGATTTCTTGATGCGATGTATTCTCCAAAACGCTAATGTCTTGTTTAAGATCTTTTACTGAAAAAGTAATCATTAAATCTTTACTTGAACCAAAAGTGATGACATTAGCATGCGCCAAGCCTATGTCAGTTAATGCGCTTTTTACTTGGGCAATGTTGGGGGTTGTTTGCATATGGGTTTGTATTTGATAGCCCCCAGTAAAATCAAGCCCCCAATTGATACCACGTGTAAAAATTGATGTTAAACATACGAGAATTAAACATAGCGAAAACGTCCAGCTATATTTTCTGATGCGCATAAAATCAATATGCGTTTGTTTTTTAAAAAATTCCATGCTTTCTTATATTCCTATCGACAAACGTTTGTTGGTATTTTTACCATAAATTAAATTTACTAAAGCGCGTGAAATCACCACCGCGCAAAACATTGAAGTTACAATTCCGATCATTAAGGTTACCGCAAACCCTCTAATTGCGCCGGTTCCAATTACAAATAAAATTAAAGCCACCATAAAAGTAGTCACATTCGCATCTAGAATAGTACTAAATGCGCGCGCATAACCAGTATGAATGGCGCCGGTATTAGAACTGCCTTTACGTAATTCTTCACGAATACGCTCGAAGATTAATACATTGGCATCAATGGCAATACCGACATTTAATACAATACCGGCGATTCCAGGCAATGATAACGTCGCACCTGGCATTAACGACATGACGGCAACGATAAATATTAAATTTAAAATTAAACAAAGATCGGCGATTAAGCCAAAGACTCGATAATAAAGCGCAATAAAGGTAATTACCAAAGCGAGCGCTACGGCTACTGATAGCGCACCTTTTTGGATATTCTGAATACCTAATGAAGGTCCTACTTGTTTTTCTTCAGCAATTTGTATGGGCGCAGGCAATGCACCTGCACGAATTGAGAGTGCAAGGTTTTGCGCCATACGTAAATTACCAATACCGGTAATCACAAAACGGTTTGAGAGCTGACTTTGAATAGTAGCAACATTAATAACTGTTTGACTTGTGGTTGTAGTATTGATGAGGCGACCTTTCAGCATTTTTTGAGTGAAATTGCTCTCGACCAAAACAAAAGCCATCGGATGCCCTACATTCTCTGCGGTTACTTGACTAAAGTAAGCCACTTGCGGCCCTTTTAAAGTGACCTGCACGATTGGTAAATTGGTTTGTGTATCAAAAGCAACATTCGCATCTGCAATAGCGTTGCCGGTAATAATGACATTGTTATAAAGCACTACCGGCTGTCCACTTAAGCCATAATACAATGATGATCCTGGTGGAATGATATTGGTTTTTGCTGCTTGTACTGGATCAAGCGTATCATTCACTAACATTGCCTTTAAGGTTGCGGTACCGCCAATCAAGGCTTGCGCGCGCGTAGCGTCTTGCACCCCAGGCAATTCGACAACAATGCGGTCATCATCTTCTTTTGCTACTGTTGCTTCAGCTACGCCTAATTCATTTACGCGATTGCGCATTACTTCTAAAGTTTGTGCTACAGCATTATCTTGCAAAGTTTTTAGTGCTTCTGGAGTCAGCGTGCCATTTAGGCTCATGCCTGTAGCATAGATGTTTAAATCAGGATAATTAGTTTGAATAAAATTTTTAGCAAGCTCAAGATCGTTTGTAGTTCTAAAAGTTAAGATTATTTCATTATCGTTACTCACATTAATATTAGCGTAATGAATATTGTTGTTGCGCAGATCATTGGTCAGCGCTTCTGCATCGTTTTGTAGATGGTTTTGTAACACCACCTGCATATCTATGTTTAACAGGAAATACATGCCGCCGCGCAGATCTAAGCCCAGCTTCATCGGATTAGCATTTAAAGCTCGCAGCCAAGCCGGTGTATCCGGAAGCAAGTTTAAAGCCATAATATAATTATCTTGTAGCAATGGCTTCAAAGCTTCTTCAGCTTCAAGCTGGGTATCGGTTGAAGTAAATTTAAGGGTGATATTATTTTGATCTGAACTTAAACTGGTATATGTTAAGTGATTTTCATTTAACGTATTTTGGATATTGCTAATTAAATTTAAAGTAATGGGTGAGCCATCTTTGTTAGAAATTTGAATCGCTGGGCTTTCACCATAAATATTAGGTAAGGCATAAATAAAAGCAGCGAGGGTTAGACATAAAATTAATAACCATTGCCACCAAGGTGTGATATTTTTGATGACTGGTACTGCTTTATTTTTAAGGGGGGTGTTAAACATATACCAACTTATTTAGCTTCAACGTTCCCGGAAGCAGTTTTGGGCAATAAACTCACGATCGCTTGTTTTTGTAATTTTATGTTTACGTCTTTAGCAATTTCGAGCTCAATAAAATTGCTATCAAGTTTAGTGATGGTGCCGCAAATACCGCTGCTTGTGAGCACTTCATCACCTTTTTGTAAAGTATTCAGTAACTGCCGTTGATCTTTATTGCGCTTCATTTGCGGGCGGATTAATAAAAAATAAAAAACCACCATGAATACCACCAACATCAAAATTGAAGGTAAGCTAGAGCCTTGTGGTGTAGTACCTGCAGCAGGAGCAGCGGCCCATACAGGCAAGCTGATTAAAGTTAATAATGCCACGCTTAATGCTTTTTTCATTTCACTTTTCCTTTTCATTAATTGTGCTTTAATCTACAGGTTTTTAGCGCTTTCTGCAAGCGCTTTTCTGTGCATTTACTGCTGCGTTATCGCTTTGCTAAAAACTTTTTTCATGCGACAATGAATGCTCTTTAGCATTTGTAATTCAATGAACGCGAAACGCATTATTGATTTCACTATCACACTTTTATTGTTGTTGGTTTTATTTATCCCTAGCCTTATCGTAGCGCTTTTGGTAAAATCGACCTCCAAAGGGCCAGTATTGTTTTGGTCTGGGCGTGTAGGTCGTAAGCGGCAAGTGTTTAAAGTTCCTAAATTTCGTACTATGGTTCAAGATACACCTTTACTCGCAACCCGCGACTTACATGAGCCAAAACATTATCTTACACCCATTGGCGCGTTTTTACGTAAAAGCAGCCTGGATGAAATTCCGCAACTTTGGTGCGTGCTCAAAGGCGATATGAGCCTTGTAGGCCCGCGCCCAGTTATTGAATCAGAAACTGACTTGCTTGAATTACGCGAACTCTATGGTATTGATGAAATGCTACCAGGACTAACCGGATGGGCGCAAGTGAATGGCCGAGATTTTCTTTCAACGCAAGAAAAAATAAAATATGATCGTGAATATAAAGAGAAGCAATCCATTATTTTTGATTTTAAAATCATGATCATTACTTTTTGGAAAGTCGTGTTTGCGCACGATGTTTTATATTAGAGCAGGAGCACATTATGGCGCGTATCGCATTAACTAAAGAAGAAGTTATGGCCGCATTCGAAAAATTATTGGCTGAAGGCACCACCCCAAGCGCAGAGAATATTCATGGGCTTTTGGGCAAAGGCTCTATTGGCGCCATCAATCGCTATATTAAAGAAATTATCGATGAGAATAACCAAGCACTGTTGAACGGTCGTAATGCCGCTGATGCACCTAAAACTTCATTAACAGCAGATGCCACCCTTGATTTACCCTTTGATGCCTCAGCGCGTGATGTAGGTAATGAAGCCAGTCCCGCCCCTGAACCATCACGCATAAATGAAAACCTAGACACTCATCATTTTGAAGTTAAAAAACGCCGCCCTGAAGAACGGCGTACAGAACCCGAAATTATTGAAGCACCAATAGAATCTTTGTCTGAAGAAAATCTTGCTATCAAGGTCAGACGCCTTGAATCGATGCTCTTGAAAGAACAAGCACGGCGTGAAGCTTCTGAACGCACTGCCTTAGAAACACAAACTTATGCGGACAGCATTAAAGAACAAGTCTCTGAACGCATTAGCGACACGCGTCAAACCATGGAAATTGTCATTGAACAATTAAAACATCAGCTTAAAGAACAAAAACAAAATTATGAAACAGACCTGAAGTTTTATCGTGAACAATTAGAAAAGGCCAACAAAAAGCTTACTGAATTGTTAGGTTGAGTACAGCTTCTAATTATTTTGCAATTTTAAGCTCTGGCGTTAGCGCGACGCGCTCATCAAAGACATAACAATCTCCTTGATAATGCGCTGCTCCACACTCTTTAAAATAATTTAAAATACCGCCTGCCAGTTGATACACTTCTTTAAAACCTGCCCTTTTTGCAAGCGGTGCGGCTTTCTCACAGCGGATTCCGCCGGTACAATAAAATACTGCTGGTTTTTCTTTTAACGCCGGATCTAATTGAGCCAAAGCTGTTTCAAAATCTTTAAATTCTTTAAGATGGATATCGAGTGCATGAGCAAATTTTCCTATAGCCAATTCATAATCATTGCGCGTATCAATGATAATAAAATCCTTGCCTTGCTCATACCAACGCTTTAACTCTTCGGGTGCTAATTGTGGTGCGGATTCTTGCAATGGATTAATTTTTCCGGGAACTAACACAGGTTTAATTTTAACGTACATGCGTCTAAAAGGCATGAAGCTTGTTGCTGTATGCTTAAATTTGATATTGGCAAATTCTGGAAAATTGTTTAGCCAGTTTATAAAAGCATCGATATGCGCTTCTTCTCCTGCCAACATTATGTTTACGCCTTCGGGACTAAAAACTACCGTGCCTTTTAGCGTATGCACCTTACAAAAATCTTTGCACTGACTTTGCCATGCTTCAAGCTTAGTTAAGGGCACAAAAAGATAACCGGCAATATGAATTAATGCTTGCATGCTGTCCTCAAATTTTTATGTAACTTCTGGCTCTTCTGATTCCTCTGGCTCTTCTATCACTATAGGAAGTAGCTTAATAGCTCTTACTTTTTCTCTCCATTTTTCGATCATCATCATAGTACAAGAGCTCGTACTCAAGTCCAACTTTGGTATGGACGTCATATTTTGCTGCCCATCGACCGCATATGCGCGCGCTCTCCCTAGCATGCCCTTCTCCTGTCATTTTGTGGAAGGCTATTCTCTCATAAATGTGTCTTTAGCGCAATTCTACTGGCGCGAAGCCAAGGTAAATTCATCTTTAACAAATTCAATTCAAGATGCAAGGTATAGAAAAAATAACGTAAAAATTTCACTGTTTGTTCCCGTAGCAGAAAGGCGATGCTGTAGGGGCGTAGCTTGCTACACTACTGTCCGGAGAAAATAGCACAAAGTGACAGGCGAGAGGCGTCCCGTAGGCGGTCATCCTGTGGAAATCGCGAAGCGATTTAGCACAGGATCCAGGTGCTCAATCGCATGCAACGCAGTTGCATTCTTACCTTTTCCTCATTATCGTGTC
>JAGVKT010000089.1 GCA_020050355.1 Gammaproteobacteria bacterium
ATTAATTTTAAGAAACAAGGCCTTTTTAATAAAAAAATCATCATTGCCCATGAGCTTCAAAGCCCTGCAGTTACCGGGCGTAGCAAGCTACGCCCCTACAGCATGGCCTTCGATTTTGGAATGAACAGTGAAAATTTAACGCCAAGTAAAAAATTCGCATTTCCAAGTACGATTGCTATATCAAACTTATCCCCAAAATCTTTGGATAACTTTGTGGATAAGTATGTGGTTAACTTAGCAAAACGAGGGAATAAGCCAGACTGTTTTATTGATTATATTTACAACAAATTTATAGGTCATCAACTTGGCAAATAACACTTCCATCACTGAAACGCAATGTTATTTTTTGCGCTATTTGTATCTTCTTAATACTATCGATGACTTCTTTGTTCTCGGAATAAGCAATTGCATACCCCCGCCTTAGAACCCCGATAGGACTTAGGGTTTCTAGCTTTTCTATTTGCACATAAAAATTATTAGCTTTGTTTCCAAGGAGCTTTTTTAAACCTGCTTCAAGAGCAAGCTTATGCTGATTGATGAGCGCTGTAGCCTGCTTAATTTTTGGGCCTATGGAATTTATGGCCAAGCCGTGCTTGACATCTTGGATTTGACTATTTTTTAAAATAACCTGCCTGTGGATAACTTGCTCTAATTTCTCTGCTAATAACTGCAGTTGCAGGCGCTGCTCTACCAGTCGTTGGCGTGGATGTTTTAATAAGCGCGTAATTTGATCTACACTATAAGACCAACTTTCTAATAAACGCCGAGTCAAAAAATTAAGCTGCACCTGCTTTTTATTAATCGTGTCGAGCAAATATTGCAGATCTGGGCTGATTAATTCTGCGGCCGCAGAAGGCGTAGGTGCACGCACATCAGCCACAAGATCGCTGATGGAAAAATCAATTTCATGACCTACCGCAGAGACAATCGGTGTTTGACAGGCAAAAATCATCTGCGCCAGATCTTCGTTATTAAAAGCCCACAGATCTTCGAGTGAACCACCACCGCGCGTCAGCAACAACACATCACAGCGTTGTTCTTGTTCGGCACGCCTTAAGGCACGCATGATTGATGCGGGCGCTTCACTTCCCTGAACCAAGCAACCATAAATCCTGATGTTAATAAAAGGTGCGCGCCGCTTTAATACGATTAAGACATCTTGTAAAGCAGCGCCTGTTTCTGAGGTAATCACCCCAATGGTTTTAGGAAAAGCCGGTAGCGCTTTTTTATGGCTTAAATCAAATAAACCTTTGGCTTGTAATTTTCTTTTTAATGCTTCTAATTGCTGTTGCAATAAGCCTAAGCCTGCGAGCTCAACGCGTTCAACGACCAATTGATAATCGCCCCGCTCAGGATAAACTGTGACTAGTGCTTTTACGATGACCTGCTGACCATTTTCAATTTGAAAACGCCTGGGTCCTTGCTTGCCACGAAACCAAGCACACCGAACCTGTGCCCCGCTATCCTTCAAAGTAAAATAAATATGTCCTGAAGCGGGATGTGAAAGATTTGAAAGCTCTCCGCTCACCCATAGCGTCTGAAAATGATCTTCAAGCATTTTCCGAGCGGCAGTATTTAATTCGTATACCGAAAAAATATACTCCCCTTCAGCGGTTTGTTTTTTTGCTTGTTGCGGAGCTAGCATTTCCGTTAAAATAATTTATTGTTTGCGACAAACTTAAGTATACGTGAAACTCAAAACCTCGAATAGATATATTGCCATTATTATCGGTTGGCTGATTGTTATTGAAGGCTTAGCAAATATTTTAATGGCGGTGTTGCCGCAATTTGATTTATCTTTAGATCGTATCTTAATTCATTATCTTCATTATGTACGTTTTTTTGAATTACAGCGGGTGACCAATGTTTTAGCGGTTTTCATTGGTATCGCGTTTATCGCTTTGGGGCGTGGGCTTGCAAAAAGACAACGTTCTTCTTGGCGCATCACTATTGGTTTTTTGTTGTTTACTATTGTGAATAGCATTTTTCCTAGTTTGTTTTTACCTACTTTTATTTATACCGTGCTGATGTTGATTTTATTATTGGCCTGCTCACGCGCATTTAATGTTAGCAACATGACTGCCTTGCGTACCCAACAGTGGCTGGCATTAATTTCTATTATTTTTGTACTCACTTATGGTGCTGTGGGCACGTATCTTTTGCGCGCCCAATATGAAGGCTTACATGATTGGGTAGATGCTATTTATTTTAGTTTGGTCACTTATACGACTATTGGTTATGGTGATATTGTTCCGTTAACGGACAATGCCAAAATTTTTACGTGTTCGATGATTATTTTAGGCGTCAGTACTTTTGTGGCTGCAATTAGTGTGATTTTTGGACCTATATTTGAAAAAAGACTAAAAGGAGTATTAAGCATGGTGAGTCGTTTAAATAATCTTGAAGCCCATGTAATTATCTTTGGGGCGAATGCTATGGGGCTGCATACAGCAAAATTATTAAAAGACCAAGGCAAAGAAATTGTCTTTTTAGATCCAGATTCACGCATGCTTGCTGATGCTGAAAGCGCTAACTTTAAAGTAGTTTTAGGTGCAGCTTCTAAAGAAGATGTTCTACGTAAAGCACAACTTACTCAGGCACAAGCGCTTATCTGTACCAGTACTTCTGATGCTGAAAACTTATTGGTCGTTATGGCAGCGCATGCGCTACGCTTGCAGAACAAGGCTAAATTTCGCATCATTGCTCGCATCGAGACGCCCGAGCATATTCCTTTTGCTAAAATTGCGGGTGCTGATGAAGTGATTTCACCTTCGATGTTGATGGGTGATTCTATTTCTAAGGGATTAGAATCCTAAATTCTTAATTAGAAATAAAATATTGAGACTAATAAATTAATTCTTTTACGCGATCTTATAATTTCTTTATCTTGCCATACTTTACTATGACTTGATTCAGAAGGTTAAATATAACAAAAAATCCCTACATTATTATTAGCTTCATTTTTTTGTACTTCAAAACACTAGAATTTTAACAAATAGTTTTAGTGCTTAATAAATCACCTAGAAGAACTAAGGCCGGTCCCCGCAGCACTTGATGAATCGGCCACAGGTACTACAACAGTTGTGCTAGCTACAATACTTGCAGCAGATGCTGGAGTTCCTTCTTCAACTCCTGCAAAAATTACACTTACCCTTGCATCAGGATTTTCTCTAGCAGCGTGATCAACATCAATTGCTATATGATTTTCTACTGCTACTGCTCCTGCTCCGGCACCTACACCACCATCCCTAGGCTGAGATGCTGATGCTAATGCGACTCTGACTATATCTTCTTGCGTTTCAGTCAGCTGAAACCACCTTAACGCAATTGTTGCAGCTTCTTTTACTCCCGCCGCACCTTCCCTACTCAGGGCCAACAAGCTTTCTATTACCTCCCCCGTTTGGGTTTCGCTGAGCCTCAAACTCCCTAAGGCAATTGCTGCAGCTTCTTTTACTCCCGCCGTACCTTCCCTACTCAAGGCTAACAAGCTTTCTATTACCCGCTCCGTTTGGGTTTCGCTGAGCTTCAAATTCACTAATGCATTTGCTGCCGTTCTTTTTACTTCCGCCGCACCTTCCCTACTCAGGGCCAACAAGCTTTCTAATACCCGCTCCGTTTGGGTTTCGCTGAGCTTCAATCTCCCTAATGCATTTGCTGCCGTTCTTTTTACTTCCGCCACACCTTCCCTACTCAGGGCCAGCAAGCTTTCTAATACCTGCTCCGTTTCGGTTTCGCTGAGCTTCAATCTCCCTAATGCATTTGCTGCCGTTCTTTTTACTTCCGCCGTACCTTCTCTACTCAGGGCCAACAAGCTTTCTATTACCGGCATTGTTTGGGTTTCGCTAAGCTTCAAATTTCCTAACGCAATTGCTGCAGCTCCTTTTACTTCCGCTGAACCTTCCCTAATCAGGGCCAACAAACTTTCTATTACCCGCATTGTTTGGGTTTCGCTGAGCTTCAAACTCCCTAAGGCATTTGCTGCCATTCTTTTTACTTCCGCTGTACCTCCCCTAATCAGGGCCAACAAGCTTTCTATTACCTCCCCCGTTTGGGTTTCGCTGAGCTTCAAACTCCCTAAGGCATTTGCTGCCCTTATTTTTACGTCCACCCTGCCTTCCCTAATCAGGGCCAACAAGCTTTCTATTACCGGCATTATTTGGGTTTCGCTAAGCTTCAAATTTCCTAACGCAATTGCTGCAGCTCCTTTTACTTCCGCTGAACCTTCCCTACTCAGGGCCAGCAACCTTTCTAATACCTGCTCCGTTTCGGTTTCGCTGAGCTTCAATTTCCCTAATGCATTTGCTGTCGTTCTTTTTACTTCCGCCGTACCTTCTCTACTCAGGGCTAACAAGCTTTCTATTACCCGCATTGTTTGGGTTGCGCTGAGCCTCAATCCCCCTAATACAAATGCTGCAGCTTCTTTTACTTCCGCCGTACCTTCTCTACTCAGGACCAACAAGCTTTCTATTACCGGCATTGTTTGGGTTTCGCTAAGCTTCAACCCCACTAAGGCAAATGCTGCCATTCTTTTTACTTCCACCGTGCCTTCCCTAATCAGGGCCAACAAGCTTTCTATTACCTCCCCCGTTTGGGTTTCGCTGAGCCTCAAACTCCCTAAGGCATTTTCTGCCCTTATTTTTACTTCCGCCGTACCTTCCCTAATCAGGGCTAACAAGCTTTCTATTACCGGCATTATTTGGGTTTCGCTAAGCTTCAAATTTACTAACGCAATTGCTGCAGCTCCTTTTACTTCCGCTGTACCTTCCCTACTCAGGGCCAACAAGCTTTCTAATACCCGCACCTTTTGTGTTTCGCTTAGCCTCAGCATCGTTAATAACCACGCTGCAACACTTTTTATTCTCAATTCAGTATCTCCAAGAAACTCTAAAAGCATTGTCAACAATCTACGTTCCTGTTCTTTATTTATAAGCTTTAATATCTTGCTATTTTTGGAAGAAAGCCTACCTTTATTTCTGATTAATTCTCCCAAAGCTTCAATATCCCCTAAAGTAAATTTTATTTCTAACCATTTGTTTCTAATTTCACGATTACTTGGCACAGATATACTCATTACGCTTTCAAAGGATGCTTTTACTCCTGGGCTGAAAGCCGTAATAGGCAATGGACTATAAGCTGAACCATAAAAATCTCTATAAAAAAGCATTTTATATAAAATATTTTTTTGATAGAGTTCGCTACCTTCAATACGTTCATCTGCTCTAGCTTCTTTAAGACAAGCTATCAATAAAGGCTCTTCAAAATCACTAATCTCACCAGGCCCTCCAAATAATAATTTAAAATATGCTTTTAGCGCATTACCGGGCCCTGCTTCTTGACTTAATATACCGGCAACAAAACTTAATACCAATGCCATTCCTTTTTTATATTTGTATTTTAGAATAAATTCATGAATAGGATTCCCGGTAGGAATTTCAGTTGCTTCACCTACAAGGCTCTTGATTTTATTAGCAAGATAACGCGCTGCATAATATTCTTGAAAACTTAAGTGGATAAAATAATGCTCTTTTGCCGTGACTCTCGCCTCTTTACTGATAATGGCTCGCATCACTCCAAAATTAGTTAAGGCTATGTTTGGATAAAACTGTGACGTTTCTGTCGCCTGTGCCTCTTTTCTAGCGAGCTCAATAAAATCTGGCTTAATAATGATCTGACGATGATTCAATCCATAAAAAGCAAGTGCTTCTAAAAAAACATGGATGACTTTACAACGATTTTGAATATCTAAATTACTTAATTCTGAAAATTCATGCTCAGACAAATTTCTTTTTAAATGCCATTCTGATAAACTAAAAAGTATACGCTCATAAAGCATACTCATTGTGTTCAACTCTGATGATATACGCCCTGAATCAAACAAAAAGCAAATTAAATCTAGCAATATAGGTATTTGCGATAAGCGTTTAAGCACAGGTTGATCGTTAATATAGGCAATTAAGCTATCAGCTTTAGTCGATGCTTCTGAAACAACTACAGCCAAAAGGCCTGTGCCGGCACCTGCCTCGGCACCCGCTCCGGCACCTCGTGGAATTGATATTCTTCCTGACTCAAAATAGCTCTTTATAAATGCCTCTACGTCTTCATCTACTAAACCAACTATCGATACTTCTAAGTTGGAACGAATTGATTCTGTGTGTGCAGGTCTTGAAGTCAAAAAGTAATGACAGTTTCCAAAAACATAATTTAAATCTCGATCTAAAATTAAATTATCCTTACGTTCATTAGCAATTTCATCATAACCATCAAGCAGCCATAGAATATCTTTTTTATGTTCTTTGAATTGACTTTCTGGATCTTCTTCTAAGCCATAGCGTTGCTGAACAAATTGAAACAGCGAAAGGCTCTTGCCATCATCTCCTTTTTTATTCTGCCATTCTCGTAAGGGTACCCAAAGTATTAACATTCCTGGAAACCAGGATTGGTCAGAATCAATTGCTTGATAGGCAATTTTTTGACATAAGGTACTTTTGCCTATCCCTGCCGCACCGGTGGCAATAATTTGCATTGACTCATTTACACCTTTTAGCTCATTGCATTTGATAAAGATTGTTTCTGGGCGCATTACTTCTGTACTATCATCAACTAAAGTATGAAAATGGCGATGTTCATCCATCACCTCTGTAAAATCTTTCATACCTGTTGTTGCTTGAGAAATAGTTTCTTCTCGTCTTCTTTGATCGGCACTTTTAACAATACTTAAATTAATAAAACAATCTTTAATGGAATACTCTCGCTTATCATCACGAAACAAGTGAGACAAACTTGCATATCTTTCCTGATATACTTTTAAAATCTGTGTTTGAATTTTAATTAGGGGTATATATTCAAGGATACCATCACTGGTGATTAACGCGCTTTTACAGGCTTCAATTAAACATTTGCGCTTTTCTTTATCCGTTAATCGCTCAGAATCCAGTTGGTTTCTTCGTCTTGACCAATCAGTTCCAACACCACCTGCGAATATGGTTTTTAATGCACTTGCAATTTTTTTTGCATAAAATTCACCTTTCCTCTTATAAAAAACATCTTCATCTATCAGGTCCTTCAACGATCTTTTATCGGTTTTACTACGAAACGACAATAACACTTGATCAATTAAATCCGCAAAAGCTTTACCATCACTATTAGTTTCGCTAAAACTGCTATAGGTTGCATAATCAAGCTTTAATTCATCTAATATCTTTTTATGGAATCGTTTAGTTTTTAACTTAACGCTAATATTATCTTGACGCCTCCACCAGTCTTTTAAACAATACACAATCAACCCAAAAATAATGGCGGTGACTCCACCACTCCCAAATACACTACCAATAATAATTTTATTCAAATCTGCTGAAGTAATACTTGCGGATGATATAGAACCACTTGTCGGTGTAGCAGAAGGCACTATAGTCATAGTCGCTGTTGCAGATTCCGTAGCATTGTTAGCAAAAGCTATTGCTAGTTGTTGCATCAATATCAATAATCCAAATAATGTCAAAATCATATTCTCACTTTGTTGCACACTTCGGCCCATCATTTCTTTTTCTCCATCTTATAATTTAAGGTTTTTAATAAATTTTTATTCTTGGTTTTAATTATTTTTTTTCGGCATGATGATTATAAGGCTCTTGAATTACTGGTTTCAACACGATGCATACCTTCCTCATTCCAAGATACAGGACGCAGCTTGGAATATTAAAGGTATATTTAACGATTTCGAGAATAGTTATGATTGCGCAGCTATGGTAAATATGGAACAATATCCAGCATCTTTTTTTCTAATATTTTTTTTCATGACAGAGTTAAAGACTCCTCTTTATGATACTCATGTAAACCATCAGGCTAAAATTGTGCCTTTTGGTGGTTGGCTAATGCCACTTCATTATGGCTCGCAATTGCAAGAGCACCTTGATGTGCGCACGCATGCAGGCATGTTTGATGTTTCACATATGACTATTGTGGATGTGCATGGCGAAAAAGCGCGGCAGTTTTTGCAATTTGTTATTGCTAACGATGTTGCTAAGCTCGAAAAATCGGGTGTTGGCAAAGCACTTTATAGCGTCATGCTTAATCCTGATGCTGGCATCATTGATGACTTGATTGTTTATCTTATGCCGCACGGTTATCGCTTAGTGGTCAATGCGGCAACTCGAGCTAAAGATCTCGCCTGGTTAGAACAACAAGCCCAACCTTATCATGTGCATTTACAAGAACGTAAAGATCTTGCAATTATTGCTGTGCAAGGACCCGAAGCTTTGCGTCTCGTTAAAACTGTTAAACCCGAATGGACAGCACACATTGATAACTTAAAAACTTTTCAAGCATTTTTAGATCATGAATGGTTGATAGCACGCACAGGCTATACTGGTGAAGATGGTTTAGAAATTATGTGCCCACAACAACAAGCACCTATTTTTTGGGAACAGCTTTTTGCTGCAGGTGTTAAACCTGCGGGTTTGGGTGCTCGAGATACTTTACGTTTAGAAGCAGGGATGAATCTTTATGGTCATGACCTGGATGATAATACCCATCCTCACGAATCTGGGCTTGCCTGGACTATTGATGTGAGTGATCACGAACGGCATTTTTGTGGTAAAGAAAAATTATTAGAAAAAATCGCCTCAGGCTTAAACTACAAACAAGTGGGTTTAATTTTAGAAGATAAAGGCGTCTTGCGTGAAGGCTTAAAAGTCATTAATCACGCTGGTCAAACAGGTGTGATCACCAGCGGGACTTTTTCTCCTACATTAAAATGTTCGATTGCAATCGCACGCGTCCCTGTCAATACGACCGATACTGTTCAAGTAGAATTGCGTGGCGAATTAAAACCAGCGCGCGTTGTAAAGTTGCCTTTTGTACGCTTAGGTAAAAAAGTTTTTCAATAATTAATAAGGAATTTTTTATGAGCATTGTTAGAGATGATTTAAAATATAGCGAATCGCATGAATGGCTTAGAGATTTGGGTAACGGCGAAGCCTTAGTAGGCATTAGCGCTCACGCTCAAGAATTATTAGGCGATGTTGTGTATGTAGAATTACCAAAAATTGGCACCGAGGTCCAAGCAGGCGATGTTATTGGCGTGGTAGAATCCGTTAAAGCAGCTTCTGACATTTATTCTCCTGCCGCTGGCCAAGTGCTTGAAGTAAATTCTCTGCTAGAAGCCGAACCTAATCTTCTTAATCAAGATCCTTACGGTCAAGGCTGGATTTTTAAACTGAAACTCACAGGCGCTACTGATAAGCTCATGAGTGCTGAGGCTTATCAACAAGCAATCAGTGGGTAAGGCTCATGACAGATATATTTCCTCCTAATCATTTTGCGCATCGCCATATAGGGCCTAATACTAAAGCGCAACAGGTAATGTTAGATTTTTTGGGTTATAAAAACTTAGCTGCATTTACGCGTGCTGTGATTCCAAACACCTTATTTGCTAGCACTGCTTTTAAACTACCTTCAGGCTTATCGGAATTTTCTGCCTTAAATAAATTAAAAAAACATGCTGAAAAAAATAAGCTCATGCATAATTTAATTGGCTTAGGATATCATGAAACCATTACGCCATCGGTGATTCAGCGCAATGTTCTAGAAAATCCCGGTTGGTATACTGCTTATACACCTTATCAAGCGGAAATTGCTCAAGGTCGACTTGAGCTATTATTAAATTTTCAACAAATGGTTATGGATTTGACGGGCTTTACGCTGGCCAACGCTGCGCTTTTAGATGAAGCTACCGCTGCCGCGGAGGCCATGAGCATGGCACGGCGCTTGAATACTAAAAGTTCCCATAAATTTTTTGTAGATGCCAAGGTATTACCACAAACCATTACCGTCATTAAAACTCGCGCTGAATATCAAGATATCGAAGTCGTCGTGGATCATGCTGAAGCGGTATTGCATGATGATTATTTCGGTGCGTTATTTCAATATCCCAATATTGAAGGCAATATTCTCGATTTTAAAAAATTATTTGTGGAATTAAAAAATAAAAATATTTTTGGAATTTTGGCTTGTGATCTTTTAGCTTTAACTTTATTGACGCCTCCTGCAGAATTAGGCGCTGATATCGCCATTGGTAACTCGCAGCGCTTTGGCGTACCTATGGGTTTTGGTGGCCCGCATGCTGCTTTCTTTGCATGCAAAGAAGAATATAAGCGTAGCGTTCCCGGTCGTATTATCGGTGTTACTGTTGACCGCCGCGGCAATAAAGCTTTGCGCATGGCCTTGCAAACTCGTGAACAACATATTCGTCGTGAAAAAGCAACTTCAAATATTTGTACTTCACAAGTATTATTGGCTAACATGGCAGCGCTCTATGCCATGTATCATGGGCGTTCTGGCCTAAAATTTATCGCGCAGCACGTTCATGCTTTAGCCGCTATTTTTAAAGAAACACTTCTAGCCGCGCACGTGAATGTACTCACGGGTAAGCATTTTTTTGACACCATTAGTTTTGAAACTAACGATGCTGAAGCGCTCTTACAAAAATGCAGTAAAGCTGGCTTTAATATTGCCCAATTATCTCTGCAGCAAGTGAGCGTGAGCTTTGCTGAAACGATATCTTTAAAAGATTTAGCTCGCTTGTTAAAAGCCATTCAAGGTACTGCTCCAGAATTAAAACATTTAAAACAGCGTTATGAAACTTTGCTCCAAGAAACGGCAGCATTTCGCCAAGATGCTTTTTTAAGTCATGCTAATTTTAATTTATATCATACTGAGACGCAGATGATGCGTTATCTAAAAAAACTAGAAAACCGTGATTTGTCTTTAGTACATTCTATGATCCCCTTGGGTTCGTGCACTATGAAACTCAATGCGGCGAGTGAATTAATGCCCTTATCATGGAGCACGCTTGCGCATATTCATCCTTTAGCACCACATACGCAAGTGCAAGGATATTTGGCCATGATTCATGAACTCAAAAATTATTTATGTGCAATTACAGGTTTTGATGATGTTTATATGCAGCCAAATTCGGGTGCACAAGGTGAGTATGCAGGCCTGCTTGCTATTCGTAATTATCAGAAAGCACAAGGCCAGGGGCAGCGTAACATTTGTTTAATTCCTAAATCAGCGCACGGTACTAATCCTGCGACTGCACAAATGACGGGCATGGAAGTGATCGTTGTTGAATGCGACGCACAAGGCAATATTGATCTTGCTGATTTAACACGCAAGGCTCAAGAACATCAAGATCGACTTGCTGCTTTGATGGTTACCTACCCTTCTACGCATGGAGTTTTTGAAACTAGCATTAAAGAAGCCTGTGCGGTGATTCATCAATATGGTGGCCAAGTCTATATGGATGGTGCTAATTTAAATGCTTTGGTAGGTTTAGTAAAACCTGCAGAACTAGGCGCAGATGTTTCGCATATGAATTTACATAAAACTTTTGCTATTCCTCATGGCGGCGGTGGGCCTGGCATGGGGCCTATTGGGGTTAAGGCGCATCTTGTTGCCCATTTACCTCGCGCTGTTAGTGCTGCGCCTTTTGGCAGCGCTTTAATTTTAAATATTTCATGGATGTATATCACCATGATGGGCAAAGAAGGTTTAAAGCTTGCCACTCAAATTGCCTTGCTTAATGCAAATTATCTCGCGCGGCGCTTAAAAAATTATTTTCCTATTTTGTATACGGGACAAAATGGCTTGATTGCGCATGAATGCATTATCGATTTGCGACCGCTTAAAGCTGAAACTGGCATTACCGAAGTGGATATTGCTAAGCGCCTCATGGATTATGGCTTTCATTCACCCACAATGTCGTTTCCTGTTGCCGGAACTTTAATGATTGAACCCACGGAGAGCGAAGACCAAGCTGAATTAGATCGCTTTGCTCAAGCCCTGATTGCGATTCATGCTGAGATCATTAAGGTTAAAAATTCAACTTATCCTAAAACGAACAATGTGCTTAAAAATTCACCACACACTCAAAAAGATTTAATCGATTGGCAATTTCCTTATTCTATCGAAGAAGCCTGTTATCCTTTGCCTTATATTGCTCAAGCAAAAGTTTGGCCGAGCGTAAATCGCGTTGATGATGTTGCGGGTGATCGGATGTTGGTGTGTGCTTGTCCGCCGATGAGTGAATATTAAAAAATGTGATTGTAAAAATATTTTGTTAGAGGTTAATTAACGCCCTTTTTTGCTTTCATCATCACTACTATCACCCCCCGCCCAGCGGACCACATGCTCCCACCATGCGCTTGCTCCACTGCCGCCTCGGGCGCGCCCATCATCGAGTAGGCTGGCTGCTTCATCTTCACCCCTTAGGGTTTCTGCATCTTCTTCTCTTGCCGTAACCGTTGGAATAACCCATGTTTTGGCCTCTTCCGGTACTTTAGGGGGACGGTGAATATCTATACGACCTGATAATTTTATGAGCATACTGCTTAGACGCTTTAAATGAGAGGTGATGTCTATATGGAATTTTTCTTGTAAATTAATAAGGCGATCCAGCACTTCAACATGATAGACTTGTTGTTCAAGCGTTAATGCTCCACCTTTATTCATCAGGGCTTCATCGATGTGCTGATATAATCCATATAATTGCGCAAGGTATTCTTTTTGCTTTTTTTGATAATAGGCTATTACCACGGGACGGCAGTCTTCTTGTGTAGCATCTCCATAACTATGGTAACTGCCACGAGGATAAACTAAAGCATTTTCTAAGTTTATTTGTTCTTCATATATTCTTACCACTTCTTCATATGTTTCAGCAGCTTTAATAGCAAACTTTTCAGTTAGAAAAGTCTCCGCTGCATTTTTATATTCTTGTATTTTCTGCGCAGCTTGTACGGTTTTAATTAAACAGGCTCTAAAAGTAAGCTTTTTACCACTTTCCTCTTTAACAGTTTCTGAAACAATAATATTTTCTCTGCTTACCCACGTACCATGTTCAATGGCTTGATTTATTTGGTCTTTTGTAGGTGGATGAGCTAAAACCATGAGTCTTAGGGCTAATAAATTTTCATAAAATAATGCTTCGATAAAAGGAACAGTCTGAAGTTCTTTAGGGGCAATGCTAAAATCTCCTTTAAAGGGATCGGCACCCGCTTCTAATAGTAAGCACATGCTCTCATAATGCTTTATCCTTAAATGTTTTAGCTCATCTATTAGACATATTAGAGGTAAACCAAAATTACAAGTCTTAAAAGTGCCATCACTTTTTTTTTCTATTTCTATCAGAAATTGGTTCACATCACAATCCGATAAAGCAACTAACTTTTTAATTTTTTCGGGATTACTGCCCCCTATAAGTGCATAAAACATATCCATAGAGTTATAGGACATACCGCCTCCTTAAGTATTCTTGCTTTGAGTATTATCTACCCCTTATTGCTTCTGCTTCACGGGCCGCTCCGGCGCCGGCGCCGGCTCCAGCACCTGCTTCACCTCTGATAATCCCCCTAAATTCCTCATCTTTATCTTTTATCTTTTTATCGGTTTCTTCATCATGATTCTTTATTATCAAACCTGCATTCCTAGCGCCCAAAATACCCAATAAGATAAAGCCTAATAAATTAGCAATGTTATTAATGATCAAAGCGGTGCTCAATAATGGAGAAGAAATTAACTTACTCTTTTCAGCGCGATGATTATCAACTAAGCTCAATACGACTAAAAGAAAATTAAAAGCAATCGCTATTTTACTTAATAAGCGTCCTAAATAACTCCACGATAAAGCTGAAGCTTGCGATCCATTTCCTTTTTCAAATTTTTCAAAAGAATTTTCACTTCCAGAAGCTTCTGCTGCAGGAGGCTCGCGAACTTTTTCTATTGAAACTTCGGCCTCGCTTAATGCTGACACTTTCTTAACAAGCACTACGGCCTTGTTTCTTTCCTCAATTTTTTTCTTTAACTCTCGGCTTTGTGCATCAAGAGCACTCAGACTCCTTATAACAAAAACGTTCAAAGCAATCGCAGCTGCGCTGCACATAGCGCACGAACATCTTGAGCCGCAACACTTAGCTTTTCTTCAGTACTCATAATCCCTGCAATACTTGAGCATACTATAAAAACAATAATACAAGCAGTAGACCCGTTACAATATTGCCAATAAGGATATATCGGCCCTACAGCAAAACCTTCTTCTGGCGGCATAAGCCCTAAACGCTTTGATACAACTAACATTTTTACCTTCCTAAATAAAAAAATTTAATTTAAAATATGTTACTTAGACTAGCAAATAAACATTTTTTGTGCAAGCCATAAGAAATGCTCCTTTCTCATAAAAATAATAATTTTTAGCTACCCGCCTATTGATGATTATGCTTAATTAGCGCTTCCAGCGCATACTACAAAAATGCTAGAATATGCCTTTAAAATTTTTAGTGGTTGTTCATCATGCCTCCCACCCCTTTGACACTCGCTCATGCACTTCGTGCTTTAAGTATGGATGCCGTTCAACAAGCAAATTCAGGCCACCCGGGCATGCCTATGGGGATGGCTGATATTGCTGAAGTTTTATGGCGTGAATTTTTGCAACATAATCCACAAAATCCAAACTGGCTTAACCGTGATCGGTTTATTTTGTCAAATGGTCATGGCTCAATGCTGCATTATAGTTTGCTACACCTGAGCGGCTATCAGTTGAGCATTGATGATCTTAAAAATTTTCGGCAGCTGCATAGTAAAACTCCAGGACATCCTGAATATGGCTATGCTCCTGGTATTGAGACCACGACGGGCCCTTTAGGCCAGGGCCTTGCAAATGCTGTAGGCATGGCTCTTGCTGAAAAAATCCTTGCGGCACACTTTAATCAAGAGAATTTTCCGATTGTCGATCATTACACGTATGTTTTTATGGGTGATGGCTGTTTAATGGAAGGAATCTCGCATGAAGTTGCTTCTTTGGCAGGAACCTTAGGCCTAGGAAAGCTTATCGCTTTTTGGGATGATAATGGCATTTCTATTGATGGTGAAGTTCATGGCTGGTTTACTGATGACACTCCTAAACGCTTCGAGGCTTATGGCTGGCAAGTGATTAAAAATATCGATGGTCATGATCGTGAAGCGATTAAAAAAGCGATTAAAAAAGCACGGCGCGAACTTCACAAACCTACTTTAATTTGTTGTAAAACTATCATCGGCTTTGGCGCGCCCAATAAACAAGGCAAAGAAGCAGCTCATGGCGCCCCTCTAGGCGCACAAGAAATTGAATTAGCACGGGCACAACTGCAATGGCCCCATGCGCCCTTTGTCATTCCTCAAGATATTTATGCAGCCTGGGATGCTAAAGCAGCTGGACAACGTCGCGAACGTAAATGGCAAAAATTATTCGAAACATATAAAGCGGCCTATCCTGAATTGGCAGCAGAATTCTTACGGCGGCAGCATAAAATACTTCCTGAATCATGGTCGCGCACTATGCAAGCGATGATTGCTCAAACACAAAAAGATCAAGCGCATTTTGCTACGCGTAAAGCCTCACAAGAAGCACTACATATCATGGGACCGATTTTGCCTGAATTATTGGGTGGCTCTGCTGATTTAGCTGGATCAAATTTGACGCTGTGGAAGGGCTCAGTTGGTGTTACGCGCGCGCAAGCAGGTGGTAATTATATTTATTATGGTGTACGTGAATTTGGCATGGCGGCCATTGCTAATGGCTTAGCGCTGCATGGTGGCTTTATTCCGTACGTTGCTACTTTTTTGGTATTCTCTGATTATGCGCGTAATGCCATGCGCATGTCGGCCATTATGAAACAACGTGTGATCTACGTTTATACCCATGATTCTGTGGGCTTAGGCGAAGATGGTCCAACGCATCAACCCATCGAACACTTGGCTTCTATTCGCCTTATTCCGCAGATGACTTTATGGCGTCCTTGTGATGCCACCGAAACTTTCGTGGCTTGGCAATGTGCCATTGAGCATATTGATGGGCCTACAGTTTTAAGCTTGTCTCGACAAAATTTACCTGCGCAGCCACGTACTGAGGCACAAGTACAAAACATTCATCGCGGTGGTTATATTTTAAAAGAAGTCACTGCGCCAGAATTGGTTATCGTAGCAACAGGCTCAGAAGTGCAACTGGCCATGAAAGCTGCTGAGCATTTAAGTGAGCGGCGCATTCAAGTAGTTTCTATGCCTTCAATGGAAGTATTTAATCAACAAGACGCTGCTTATCAACAACAAGTATTGCCACAAGTACCAACGCTTGCTATCGAAGCTGGCGTAAGTGCAGCTTGGAATCATTTGCTTAAAGGTCGTACTTATCATGTTTTAGGCATCGATCGTTTCGGCGAATCTGCTAAGGCTGAGGATTTATTTAAATTTTTTAATTTCACCCCTGAACATGTGGCTGAACTTAGCCGACAGTTGCTAAAATAAACTGGTTATTATTTGGATAATGTGCGGTTTTTGATTGCTCTTGTCCCACATCATTAACCCACTTCCGTGCCCAACACCTTTCAGGTATCATACGACAAAAATCAAAGGAGCTCATCATGACAATTCGGGTTGCAATTAACGGTTATGGACGTATCGGTAAAAATATCTTACGTGCGCTTTATGAAAGTGGTAAAAATAAAAAAATTCAAGTCGTGGCTATCAATGATCTGGGCGATCCCAATGTACTTCTCTTTTTAACTCAATATGATACTGTCCATGGCCCATTTAAAGGCACGGTAGCGCTTGAAGGGGATTGTTTAGTTGTGAACGGTGATCGCATTAAAATTTTATCACAGCGTAATCCCGCAGATTTGCCTTGGAAAGATTTAAATATCGATGTGGTCTATGAATGTACTGGCTTTTTTACCAGCAAAGATAAAGCTTCGCAGCATCTTCAGGCAGGTGCTAAAAAAGTTATTATTTCGGCGCCTGGTGGTAAAGATGTCGATGCTACAATCGTCTACGGCGTCAATGATAAAATTCTCAAAGCCAGTGATACGGTTATTTCTAACGGTTCCTGTACCACCAATTGTTTAGCTCCCCTGGTTAAACCTTTACATGAAAAAATTGGCTTGGAGCAAGGCTTGATGACCACAATTCATGCTTATACCAATGATCAACGTCTAACCGATGTTTATCATGAAGATGTCCGTCGCGCGCGCTCCGCCACTCAATCGATGATTCCGACCAAAACGGGTGCCGCTGCTGCGATTGGTCTAGTATTGCCGGAACTCTCTGGTAAATTGGATGGCTTTGCAATGCGCGTTCCCGTTATTAACGTTTCGGTAGTTGATTTAACTTTTACCGCCAAACGTGAAACATCTGTAGCAGAGGTTAACGATATTCTAAAAGCTGCGAGCGAAGGTGAACTCAAAGGGATTCTTGGTTATAACACCTTGCCCTTGGTATCTGTTGATTTTAACCATAACCCTTTGTCTTCTATTTTTGATGCTACCCAAACTAAAGTTATTGGTACTTTAGTCAAAGTACTATCATGGTACGATAATGAATGGGGCTTTTCTAATCGCATGCTTGATACTACGATGGCGTTGATGCACGCGCGTTAGGTATATATGTGAATCAAAAATCGAAATTATCGAAAAAATTAACGTAAAAGTTTCACTGTTTGTTCCCGAAGCATAAAGGCCATGCTGTAGGGGCGTAGCAAGCTACACTACTGTCCGGAGAAAATAGCACAAAGTGACAGGTGCTAAGCACATTAATGCGCTCCGC
>JAGVKT010000045.1 GCA_020050355.1 Gammaproteobacteria bacterium
CTATGGGCTTCCAGGCCTTGCAGTTACCGGGCGTAGCAAGCTACGCCCCTACAGCATGGCCTTCGCTTTTGGGATAAACAATGAAACTTTATTAGACAACAAAACTATTTGTTAAAACCCAGTCTTTTGAAGTACGATGGGTATATATGAAGTATCTTGATGATTCAAAAAGTGAATTTGAAACCTCTCTAAAGCTTTTTAAATTCTCTCAATCAGCAAATTATTTCCTTGCACAAAAAATTATTGCTGCTAAGATAAAAGCTTAATTTTTTTTTGAAAAATTAAGCCGATTTATTTATGCCGCAAGCCAAGAAGTTGCTCGTTGACTATCAAGCAGGTACGCTGAGTTTAAGCGGTGAATTAACCATCGAAACTTTACCGCAGGTATTATTTTTACAAAATGAAAAAGTAAATATCATCAAGGCTACACAATTAGAAAAAATTGATACCGCCGGCGCTTTATTTATTTTGAAATTATTAAAAGGGAAGGTAAATCCAAATAATCTTCAAAATTTACGTGTCGAAGAAAGTAGCTTACTGGAGTTTGTAAAGCATCAAGAGGCAATTAAATTAATACTGCTCAAAAACAAACAAGCAAAAAAAATTTTAAAGCGAGAAAATTTTAATTTTGTAAAACTCTTTGAGCTTTTAGGTCGAGGTTGTTATCACAAATATGTACAAATTAAAATTTTCTTGAGGTTGGTTGGAGAAATCACCGTAGGTTTTGTAAAATCGTTGCGCACACCAAAACATTTTCCTTTTAAAAATATTGTCGGTGTAGTAGAGAATTCGGGCTGTCGGGCTTTAGGAATTTTAGGGTTATTAGCTTTTTTAATTGGCGTTGTGTTAGCTTATCAGGTAGGCATACAATTAAAAAATTATGGCGCTAATATTTTTATTGTGCGTTTAACCGGAGTTGCGATCTTAAGAGAATTCGGGCCGCTCATGGCAGCGGTAATTATTGCGGGTAGAAGCAGTTCAGCTTTTACCGCAGAAATCGGCACCATGAAAGTCAATCAAGAAGTGGATGCATTGATGACCATGGGAATATCGCCCGTAGTAAGATTAATTCTTCCAAAGTTTTTAGGCATGCTCTTAGTATTCCCTTTATTAATTTTCTGGTCTGATTTATTAGGAATGCTTGGCAGCATGGTGATGGCGCGAGGCAGTTTAGATATTAGTTTTACGAGCTTTGCTGCAGAGTTTCAACGTGCGGTATTAATTAAACAATTTTGGGTAGGGTTAAGCAAAGCGCCCATCTTCGCAACAATCATTGCCCTGGTCGGGTGCCATCAAGGATTCTTGGTAGAGTCTTCATCAGAAAGTGTCGGTAAGCATACAACGCAAAGCGTCGTGCAGGCAATTTTTTTAATCATTGTGGCTGATGCAATATTCTCCATTC
The DNA here is from genome assembly GCA_020050355.1 of Gammaproteobacteria bacterium. Classification (GTDB taxonomy): domain Bacteria; phylum Pseudomonadota; class Gammaproteobacteria; order Francisellales; family CACEW01; genus CAIQBE01. Next base: position 1,403 of record JAGVKT010000045.1, read on the forward strand.
TTTATAATTTGTTGAGGATTTAAATGGAAAACATTATAGAATTTAAAAATGTCTATAATCATTTTCAAGATAATGTCATCTTAAAAGATGCCAATTTTAGCATTGAACGCGGAGAAATTTTTGGCATCCTGGGTGCGAGCGGTAGTGGTAAAACAACATTGTTGCGCAACATGTTGATGTTGCTACCTCCTGCTCAGGGAACAATTAAAGTCCTGGGCGAAAATATTTATGAATGTTCGCAACAACAAGAAGCTTATTTGCGCTCACGTTTTGGTGTGCTATTTCAATCAGGAGCTTTATTTGGTTCGCTTACCGTTCTTGAAAATGTCATGTTCCCTTTAAGAGAATTTACCGATTTGCCCAAAGAATTTTGTAGAGAACTAGCGTTGATTAAAATCAATATGGCAGGTTTGCCAGTCGCAGCTGCAGATAAGTATCCTTCAGAGTTAAGTGGCGGCATGATTAAGCGCGCAGCGACTGCACGCGCAACTATTCTTGATCCAGAGATTTTATTTTTAGATGAACCCACAAGCGGCCTTGATCCTGAAAGCCGAGAAGAGTTTAATGATCTTATCATTCAATTACATGAAAGTTTAAAGTTAACGGTAGTTATGGTCAGCCACGATGTTGCATCGGTTGAAGAAATCGCAAACCGCGCCGCATTTTTAGGTGAGGGTAAAGTATTAGTAGTGGGTCGAGTTGATGAGGTAAAAAATACCGATCATCCATTGATCCGTAATTATTTTAAAGCTTATAGTCATTTAGGTTGAAAACTAATTTGCAAGGGGAGCGCACTTGGATACAAAAATAAATTATACTTTTGTGGGCCTGGTTGTAGTGTCATTAATGGCACTCTTAATTAGTTTATTGTTATGGTGGACGCATAGTTTTAATCGACAGGTTTATAAAACTTATTTAGTTTATATGGATCAAGACGTCAGCGGTTTAGCAGTGCAAGGGCCGGTAAAATATAATGGCGTGCCTGTAGGTGTCATCAGCAAAATGATGCTAAATACAGATAACCCGCAGGAAGTAATTTTATATCTACATATCATACCCAGTGCACCCATCACCACCAGTACTATTGCCACACTATCAAGCCAAGGAATCACCGGTGTGCCTTACATTAACTTAGACACAAAAACCCCAAATGCACCCCCTCTTACAGCAGCCCCAGGCCAGCCTTATCCAGTCATTCCTTCAGAGCCTTCATTGATGCTGCAAGTTTTACAAACGGTGAATCAAGCCGCACAAAACTTTGCCCAAGTATCGCAATCTTTAAAAGTCATGTTTGATGCTCAAAATGCACAAAACTTTAAAAAAATATTAACAAATTTATCAGCAGCAAGTGAACAGATGCCTGCGATGGTAAGTCAAGTACAGCAAAGCGCACAGCAAGTAAGTACACTCACTGCAAATGTAAATCAGGCAGTGCCTTCAGCATTACAACTGCTGGATCGCTTAAACCAAATCAGTGGTAATCTAGATACGGTCACCAGCGAAATGAAACAAAATCCAGCAGTGCTAATAAGAGGCACAACCACGTCAAATCTTGGACCAGGAGAACAACCATGAAAAAATTTAACGTCCTATTATTATTAGTTTTTTTAAGTGGTTGTAGCTTAAGTCCTGTAAATACAAGTCTGATCCAAACTTATAACTTGCATGCGAGTAATACCTTTGGCCAACCACAGCACAAAGAAATGCTGGTGTGCTTTTAGTAGCAGGGAGTAGCGCCAATACTAATTTCAACAGCACCAACATGTATTATCAACAACAGCCCTATCAATTACAAAGTTTCAGCAAAAACGCATGGCTCAACACACCGAGCAATATGATTACCAGCAACATCGCCGAAAATTTAAATCAATTAGGATACTTTAAAGCCGTATTAACCGGCATAAATCCAGGTGTAGACATCACATATATTTTAAATAATCGCGTTCTGAGTTTATATCAAGACTTCACCCAAAAACCAAGCCAGCTGGTCTTATCAGTTGAGTTAACTTTAATTGATAGCAAGCACAAACAAGTTTTAGGCAGCCAGATATTTAATTATCGGATCCCCTGCACCGAAGACACACCTTATGGCGGCGTCATAGCTGCAAATAAAGCGCTAGCACAATTATTAAATGATACAGATCGCTTTATATTATCAGCGACGTTTCCTGCGGTAACGTTAAAGTAAAATGCTCAGCATTAACAGCTGTAATCCCATGACCCAAATGTTGAGACTGAGAGACACGGCAAATTAAATAGCCTTTTTTGCATTGATACTTTTTAATTGTTCTTGAATTAAGGACAGTAGTTTTCTTTTAATGTCGTGCATCTTGAATCCGGGCATTATCATTATTTGCGCTAATATAGAATTATTTGAAAATAGAGTCTACAAACTCAAAGATCAATGTATTTTGAGTGCGCACACACAAAATACGAAAATTTTTTAGAAGCAAAGCGGCTAAAGTTTTTTTAATTCCACCTGTAACACCTGACGTTTATTAGCTTTGGTGACGGTAATTTCCCATCCTTGGATCGTAACTTTATCACCTGTAGCTGGCACGCGGCCTAAGGTGAGTGTAACCAAGCCACCGATGGTATCGCTGTTGGTATCATTAAAATACGTTCCGAGGCTTTCGTTAATTTCTTCTAAGGGCGTGAGCGCATGAATTTGATAATGGTGATCGGCAATCCGAAGAATTTTTTTCTCTTCAATAACGTCAAATTCATCGTCAATGTCACCTACAATTTCTTCTAAAATGTCTTCAATGGTCACTAGGCCTGCAATACCGCCATATTCATCAACTACCACCGCCAAGTGATTACGGTTGGCTTTGAATTCATTAAGCAATGAATCCAGACGTTTGCTTTCAGGAACAAAATAAGCAGGCCGCAGAATCTTTTTGAGATCAAAAGCTTCAGTAGCTTGATTGGCATACGCTTTAAGAAAGTCTTTAACAATTAAAATGCCGATCACATCATCTTGGGTATTTCCTAATACAGGAAAGCGCGAATGAGAGGTTTGGGTAATAATCGCGAGCAATTCTTCGAGCGTTTGATCATGCGCTAAACTTGCCATTTGTGGCCGAGGAATCATGATATCTTTAACCTGCATTTTAGAAATTGCAAACACACCTTCAAGCATTTTTAAGGTGCCGCTATCAAGGAGTTTTTTGGCGCTGGCAACTTTTAAAATATCTATGAGCTCTGTTTCCGAGCCAGGCGTTAACAACAGCAAGTTTTTTAATTCTTTAAACCAGGAATTTTTAGAAAGATTAGGTTCTAACTCGTCAGTTTTCATTGATGTTCCTCATAAGGGTTGTCGATATTCAAGGTGTGTAATATATTTATTTCTAAATTTTCCATTGTTTTAGCCTCTTTAGGCTTAAGATGATCATACCCTAAAAGATGCAATAATCCATGAACCAACATATGTGCGTAATGGTCAGCTAATGCCTTATGTTGCGCGCGTGCTTCAGTCTTTAATATTTTATGACAAATAATTATATCACCCAGCATAGCAGCTTCAAAACCAGGAGGTGCGACAAAGGGAAAGGCTAAAACATTCGTAGCATAATCACGCTTGCGATAATAAGCATTAAGTTTTTGCATTTCTTCAGGAGTAACCAGGCGTACTAAAATTTCTTTTTTGGAGCGTGAGTGAAGTAAAGGATGCTCGGCAGCTTTTTGCAGGACTTTTTTAATAAAATTTTTCGTGGGTAAATCTTGATGTTTAGGTGTGGCAATTTGAATGGCAATATTCATTAAGTCTGATTATCCTCATAACGATCATAAGCCTCAACAATCTTTTGTACTAACGGATGCCGTACAACATCAGCGCCTTCAAAAAAAGTAAAGCCAACACCTTGCGTATGGGCCAACACATCAATCGCATGGCGCAATCCTGAGAGCTTGCCTTTAGGTAGATCTACTTGCGTAATGTCCCCATTAATGACTGCGGTAGACTGAAAGCCAATGCGCGTTAAAAACATTTTCATTTGTTCTTTAGTGGTATTTTGTGCTTCATCCAAAATAACAAAAGCATCATTGAGCGTACGACCACGCATAAAAGCCAGCGGCGCAACTTCGATGATGTGCCGCTCCATTAATTTCAATACACGTTCAGTGCCCATGAGTTCATATAAAGCATCGTACATAGGGCGTAAATAAGGATCAACTTTCTGTGAAAGATCACCAGGCAAAAATCCTAAATTTTCACCAGCTTCAACTGCGGGGCGCACTAAAATAAGCCGAGCTACGCGCTCACTCACCAGCGCCTGAACAGCAGAGGCTACAGCTAAAAAAGTTTTGCCCGTACCCGCAGGGCCAATACCAAAACTGATGTCATAATGCTGAATGCGTTTTATATAACGCAATTGATTGACACCACGCGGTTTTACTACCAACTTGGGCGTTTTGATAATCGCAGCATTAAAATCTTCACGTTCAGTAAGTGCTAAATTTTGATTAGGGATAGAAGTAAGCAATAAATGTAATTCTTGGGCCACACGTTCAGTAGTTAAATTTTTATCATAAAGCGAAGTTAAAATAAGCTGCGCATGTTTTGCCGCTTCTTCGGGGCCAATAATTTTAAAATGATAGCCGCGCTGAGAAATTTCAATACCCAATTGACGTTCAAGCGTATGCAGATGACAATTAAGTTCGCCACAAAGATTCAACAAGCGCTCGTTATCAGCAGGCGCTAATTCAAAATTTAACGTTGCTATTTTCATGAAAAAAACATTTATCTAAGTCTCATAAAGCTTAATTTTAACGCGTTAGGCTGAAAATAGCCATATTGAAGTACGGGAGATATATCCAAGCGCACTTCAAAATGCGAAGTTAATTTCACTTCTCCCTTGAGGATTGACTGTCCGGAATGAAAGCAAGATTAAGGTGTGCGCGATTGCCGTCATCCTCCCCACTACCGTCCCCCATTGCCGTCCCCCATTGCCGTCATCCTGATTTTTTCGCAGAAAAACATCAGGATCCAGCCCGCCTCAGGTCAAGAGCATGCGTGAAATCAAAGTCTCTACAATAACCAATAATACCAATAAAATTTTTAAGCTTTTTCTCACTCGCAATTGCCTCAACTATAGAACTATATTCATCTGCTCCTAATAAAAGCAAATAAAGATTGCTTTATTTATTTCACGCATGCTCTTGACCTGAGGCGGGCTGGATCCTGATGTTTTTCTGCGAAAAAATCAGGATGACGGCAATGGGGGACGGCAATGGGGGACGGCAATGGGGGACGGCAATGGGGGACGGCAGTGGGGAGGATGACGGCAGGAGAGAGGGTGTAAAAATCGCAGTAAAAAATTCGCATCTTGAACTACGTTTGGTATAAGATAAAATATATTCTCAATAAAGCCTCTGAGCCTATTGGGGGTTTTTATGGTACACTACGACTCTTGAATTTTATGAGGTCTATATGTTGATCAATCAGTTAAACACGCGCCTAGAAAAAATTCGACATCCTCTCGCACAAAAAGTCATAGCTTTGGCCTTGCAAAAAAAAACCAATTTATGCCTATCATTGGATGTAACCACCACTACTGAATTTTTAAGGATCGTTGAGCAGTTAGGCCCTTATATTGTCATGCTTAAGACCCATATTGATATTCTCGAAGATTTTACACCGGATTTTGTAGGCAAGCTTAAAAGTTTAGCAGCGCAATATAAATTCTTTATTTTTGAAGATCGCAAATTTGCGGATATCGGGAACACGGTAAAATTGCAATATGCTCAAGGCATTTACCACATCGCTTCATGGGCGGATTTTGTTACCACGCATGCATTGGCAGGTGAGGGCAGCATTAAAGCCTTACAAGACATAGGTCAGCCGCTAGCGCGTGCATGTTTAATGTTGGTGCAAATGAGCAGTGCCGGTAATTTATTAACTAAAGATTACCAACAACAAGCAATCGCTTTAAGCAAGAAATATCCAGATTTTGTCGCGGGCTTTATTGCACAAGAGCGTTGTGCAGGTACAGAAGAATTTCTGTATTGTATGCCTGGAATTAATTTACATGCTAAAGATGATCATAGTGGACAGCAATATAAAACGCCTAAAATCGCCATGGAGCAAGGTGCGGATATCTTGATTGTCGGCCGCGGATTATATCAGGCAAGTGATTTAGTGGCAGAAGCAAAAAAATATTTAGAGTAAAGTGCAGGAAAAAATAATGGCAACAAAAATTTTAATTTTGGGCATCAATGGTTTTATTGGTAGTGGTTTAGTAGAACGTATTTTAACAAGTACCGATTGGGAAATTTATGGCATGGATTTAGGCAGTCATAAAATCCAAGAGTTCCTTAAAAATCCACGTTTACATTTTCATCAAGGCGATATCACTGTTGATAAAGCTTGGATCACCGAGCATATCAAAAAATGTGATGTAGTTTTTCCATTAGTTGCTGTAGCAACGCCAAGTGTCTATGTATCGAATCCGCTCTTGGTATTTGAATTAGATTTTGAGGCCAACTTAAGCATTGTGCGCGAATGTGTTAAATATCAAAAGCATCTCATTTTTCCTTCAACTTCAGAAGTCTATGGCATGAGCCCTGATGTGCCTTTTAATGAAGAAACGAGTAATTTAGTCTTGGGGCCAATCAACAAACAGCGTTGGATCTATTCTTGTTGCAAGCAACTCATGGATCGAGTGATTTATGCCTATGGCGAAAAAGAAGGTTTAAATTACACGCTCTTTCGTCCATTTAATTGGATCGGCGCAAAACTTGATAATGTCTTAGCAAAGACCGAAGGCAGTGCTCGAGTGTTATCACAGTTTTTAGGAAATATTCTGCAAGGCAAAGATATTCAATTAGTCGATGGCGGGCAGCAGCGTCGCTGTTTTACTTATATCGATGATGGCATCGATGGGCTAATGCGCATTATCGAACGCCGTCATGATGCCGCCAATCGCAGAATTTTTAATTTAGGAAATCCTAAAAATGATTTTTCGATTAAAGAATTAGCGGACATGCTCATCACTGCAGTAGCTCAATATCCTAAATACGAAGCGCTTGCCAAAAAAGTACGCGTGCTTGATGTGAGTAACGAAGCGTATTACGGTAAAGGCTATCAAGATGTCGCGAGTCGTGTTCCAGCAATTACCAATGCGCAAAAATATTTAGCTTGGCAACCAAAGTATGATATGCATGCAGCATTAAAATTAACATTGGATTATCATTTATTGCATCCTGAAGAAGCTTTGGTTTAAAAAATGATGACCAGTTCATTAACCCTAGATCTCGTATTAACCACTTTTTTAGCATTTATCATCATGATGCTTTTAGGTAAGCCCATGATCAAATGGTTACAATTGGCGCAAATTGGCCAAATGATTCGAGAGCATGGCCCACAATCGCATTACAATAAAAAAGGTACGCCGACGATGGGCGGGCTCTTAATCATCATTGCAATCACGCTAAGTAGTCTATGCTTTGGTGCTTGGCATAATCCATTGCTGTGGGGCGGATTGCTAACATTATGGTTATTTAGCGCGATTGGTTTTTGGGATGATTATAAAAAATTAATTTTGAAGCATTCTCAAGGAATGAAAGCGAAGCATAAGTATTTATGGCAATCATTGTGTGCATTACTAATTGCAGCCTGGTTATATCACGTCCTCAAGGATAGCGAGATTTTTATACCGTTTTATCATCCGGTCAATTTGGGAATAGGGTTATTTTTTTTAATTTATTTTACTTTGGTGGGCAGCAGTAATGCAGTTAATTTAACCGATGGGCTTGATGGGCTTGCAGCGATTAGTATTACTTGCGTGGCTTTGGGTTTAGGTATGATTGTAGTGATTAAAATGCACACGTTAGGAGTAGCGCCGCTTGCACCAGAATTATATGAAATTGCTATTTTGGCAGCAGCAACTATCGGTGCTTGCTTAGGATTTTTATGGTTTAACGGCTTTCCAGCTTTAGTATTTATGGGTGACGTTGGTGCTTTAGGTTTAGGCGCGCTATTAGGATTTATAGCAATATGTTTACAAATGGAATTAGTTCTAGTAATCATGGGCGGCGTTTTTGTTTTAGAAACGCTTTCAGTCATACTGCAAGTAGGTTCTTACAAATTACGCAACAAAAAACGCATTTTTAAAATGGCGCCACTCCACCATCATTTTGAATTAAGTGGCTGGCCGGAACCGCGCGTAATATGGCGTTTTAGCATTATTACTGTTTTATTAGTAATGTTAGGCGTGTTGAGCTTACTTTTTTAAAAACATCAATCAGTAACATCATCACCAGCATCGCTGCTATCATCAGTGTTAGCAGGATTTTGAAAAACGCTGGTGGTGTCATGAGTTTGATTTAATTGATGGCCAGGAGCAATTTGTGACGTTTGTGTTTGCGGAGACGTAATCCGTGGTGAGCCACTCAATTGCGCTGGCGTTTTGGCAGGCGGTGGCGGCAAATACAAAGGACCACTTTGACCGCAAGCAGTAAGGGCTAAACCAAAAAAGATTAAAGTTAAAACTCGATTAACACATTTCATGAAGCCTCCCATTTAAGCTAATTTTTATTGCTCATCATAGCCTGCTTTAAAATTTACAGCTAGCAGAAGATCAGCTACACTGATGAGAAAATATAGGTTCATAAATCTTTATGCAGCATCCATTATTCAGAGCGTTATTTCCGTGGATTTTTTTTGCAATATTTTATGGTCTTACACCTGAGGCATTTTTTTTTACTAGCGTCAGCGCATTACTTTTAGAGATAATTTTAAATCTTGGTGAGTTATATAAAAAATATTTCTTGCCTTGGGGCTCGGTCGTCTATTTTATATTTTTAGGCATCAGCAGTCGAACCAATATATTACCTTGGGCGAACGAACATTCATTAATATTGTTTAATCTAGGACTGCCAATAATTAGCATGGGATCAATGCTAGTAGCAAAGCCATTTTCGCTCCAATATACTCGGGAACAAATAGATCCAGTGTATTGGCACAGTCCTGGATTTATCAAAGTTAATTGGTTGATCACGGGCATGTGGGCGAGTTTCATGCTGCTGACATTGATCCCAAATTTTATCATGACCTCAGCACAAGTATTGGATGCATGGTTTTGGAATTATAGCCTGACAATTTTAGCCATAGTTAGCGCCTTAGTGCTTACCAAAAAAATTCCTAATTTTTATATAGGTCAAACATTTTGGCGGCAAGTAAAGACAATGCCTCCAATCAAGAGTCATTATTTACAAGGCGCATATGCCCCAGTAAAAGATGAAGTAGATTTGAACGAGTTAAAAATCGAAGGACATTTGCCAGTAACACTTAATGGCATTTATTTGCGTAATGGCCCAAATCCTTTGTTTACACCTTATAGTTATACTTATCCGATAGATGGAGATGGCATGATTCATGGTGTGAAATTAACCCATGGTTGGGCTGAATACAAAAATCGTTTTGTAAAAACTAAAGGTTTAGTTGCCGAGCAAAAAGCTGGAAAAGCGCTTTATGGTGGCATTAAGTTACCCTTATTGCCCGATCCAAAATATGTTGAAGATGGACCAACAAAAAATACGGCATCAATTCATATTGCCATGTTAGGTCCGTATCTTTTAGCGTTATACGAGTCAATGCCAGCGTACGCAATGGATAAAAACTTAAATACTTTAGGTGAGTGGGCGCCCAATGGCATTAAGCCTTTTAATATTAACGCTCATCATCGACGCGATTCCAAAACAGGCCATATTTTTGCCTGTACTTATGATGTTGTTGATGCCCCTTATTTGACGTTTTATGAATTCGATGCGCAAGCACAATTACTCAAAATTATGCCCGTTGATAAAGCCTATTCCACCATGATCCATGATTTTGTAATTACTGAAAATTATCTAGTAGTTTTTGATGCACCCGCTATTTTTGATATCAATACTAAAGAAGTACTTATTTATCAGCCCGATAAGCCAGTAAATATCTTACTCATCGGACGGCACAACGGGGAAATTAAAAAAATTACAACAGAAAGTTTTTTTGTTTACCATTTTGTCAACGCTTATGAGCAGGATCATAAAGTGATTGTCGATTTCATTCATCATGAAACACTAAGGCTCAATCCTGGAGCCATTCAAAAAAATACCCGTGGCCCAAGATTATATCGTGCTGAGATAGACCTGCATCAATTAACCTATCAACATTTCTGTTTATCTGAGCTGACTGTTGAATTTCCGACGTATAATCTAGGCCATACGGGGCAAATGCATCGTTATGCTTATTTTTGTGCGAAGTCTTCTGCCATTGCCGAAAACTTCGATACGATTATGAAATATGATTTTGTAGAACGTACGCAACAAACTTTTAACATTGGCCAAAACATTGAGGTAGACGAGGCCATTTTTGTGCCAGAAAAAAATCCCAATGCAGAAGATCACGGCTATTTAATGTTGTTTGTATATCGTCGCGATTTTGGCACCAGCGATTTTGTGCTGCTCGATGCCCAAAAACCAAAAACCATCAAGCCACTCGCGATTATTAAACTAGGAAGGCGTGTTCCTCACGGTTTGCATGGGTCATGGTTGCCGCGGTAGGTGTTTTTTTTGAGTTTCTTGACACAAATGCTAGCATATGCTAGCATCATGATATATTAATCCACCTGTATTTATATGGCGAATCTTAGCATTAGAAATCTCAAGCAAGAAGTCTATAAAGAATTACAGCAACGCTCTTTAGAGCATGGCGTCTCTATGGAGGAAGAAGTGCGTCAAATTATCACTAAAGCCGTGGCCGCCCCTAGGCGCATTAGTGAAGTATTTGTAGCCAATTTTGGGAAAGATAATGGTATTGATTTAAATAAAAAACTTTTTAAGCATAAAGCACATACCCCCTTGGAGTTTAAAGAGTGATTTTACTTGATACCAACATCATTTCAGAGTTAATGAAAGTCAGGCCCAGCACGCAGGTAATTGCCTGGCTCGATCAACAAAAGAGCATTCATTTATTTTTAAGTACCATCACCATTGCAGAAATCAGCTGTGGAATTAATAATCTTCCCAAAGGCAAGCGTCGTAAACAGCTTGAAACTGCATTCATGCAAACCATTGCTGTGAGTTTTAAACATCGTATTTTAGATTTTGATCTTGCTGCAGCATATGCTTATGGGAATATCATGGTGCAACGTCGCAAGGCAGGAAAGCCTTTAAGTATTCCCGACGGTCAAATTGCAGCAATTGCGTATGCACAAGAATTTATTTTAGCAACACGTAATGAGCGTGATTTTATAAAATGTGGATTACAAATTGTTAATCCTTTTGATGCGCCATCCTAAAGTATCTTGAGTAGAAGATTCGCACAAGAGATACGCGCTGATGCATAAAATAAAACTCAAGCCTATCGCATTTAAAGCAAAGCCGCTGTCAGTAAATCCCATGATCACAAAGGCCCACCATATTCCACGCATTAAATCGCGCGTCTCTAAGGGAAGTCGCGAGATGCTTTTTGAGAGTGCACCAAGCCAAGCAAGATAAATAAATAAGCCAACGAGCCCAAGTTCGAAGAGTACATAACTATAAGCATTGTGCGGATCATTGGGATAAAGATTATCTACCTTTAATCCTTCTTTTTGTTGGTTCACATAGCGAAAACTTCCGATGCCTGTACCTAAAAGTAAATGATCTTGCGCGATGATCCATGTTTCTTTAGCAAAAGCCAGGCGTAGACCTAAAGAGTTAGTGTTTGCCACCTGATGAATATCTTGTGCTTGATGAAAAGCGATAAGATTATCTACACCCAAAGCTACCCTTGTTTTTACATTCGGCGAAAATTCATATAAACCTATCAATAAAATAGGAATGATCATAATCCCAATAACCAAGCCTTTTTTATGCATGGTTTGATACAGCGACAAAAGTAACAAAGCCAAATAAAGTAAATAACCACTGCGTTCAATATTAACAAACCAAATATAAATACTTAAAAAAATAAAAATGCCGCCATCAATCCAATGCCCGCGATGATTGAGTATGCGCTTGCTTAAAATCCAACAGGCTAAAACCGCAACATACACCATTTGCAGCGCATTAACCGCAAAAGTGCCCGTAGGAAAATATGCGCCGAGCGCATGCACAGTGAAATTGATCTGAAAATAATATAAGGTACTCAAACAGGCATTCACAAAAACACCATAGATTAAGCCTTGTTCTACCCAATAACGACATTGCGCATGACACATAGCCAAAGGCAGCACTATTAAAAATAGCAATTTGCTATAGATAGTGAGTCCTTGCGCTGCTTTAAGTAAGCTTGGAGTTTGCGCATAGCTTAAACTTAATACGGCCCAACCTAAAAATAACAACATCAACCAAATTACTGGCTGACGGTAATATTCTTTTTGCAATAATTGCTCACGCCAGGGTCGATAAAAAATAACAATGACCGCAACCAAAGCTAAGCACTGATTGGCACCAAAACGCCAGAGTGTTAATAAAAATGCAGCAAGGGCACACAAAGTCAAAGTACTTTTTGCAGCCCTAATATCAACTCGGTTCATGATTCTTGATTTTATTAAAGCTGCCTCAGTCTAACAACCAGAATTCATAGGGTCAAGAAACAAAAATATAAGTTAAAAACCAGTGGGTTGAAGTACGTTTGGTATATACCAAGCGCACTTCAAAATACGAAGATTTTACTTGGCGTTAAGTTTTCACTGTTTGCTCCCGTAGCATAAAGGCCATGCTGTAGGGGCGTAGTCTTGCTACGCCCGGCACGGCAAAGGCATTAACATGAAGCAGCAAAGCCTGTTTAATAAAAAAATCATCATTGCTTATGAGCTTTAAAGTCCTGCAGTTACCGGGCGTAGCAAGACTACGCCCCTACAGCATGGCTTTCGATTTTGGGACAAACAGTGAAATTTTCACGCCAATTTTTTGTTAACTTCGCATTTTGAACTGAGTTTGGTCTATGCTAAAATCCAGGCTTTGACTAAGTTTGATTAACTATGAAAACGCGCTTTGCCCCTAGCCCTACCGGGTACATTCATATCGGTAATGCGCGCACAGCCTTGCTCAGTGCTTTGGTGGGCTATCAGGGCCAAGGTAATTTTTTAGTACGCATTGAAGATACCGATAAAGCTCGCTCTACTGATGAATATATGAACGCATTGCTACAGGATTTAACTTGGTTAGGTTTAACTTGGCAAGAAGGCGAGGGTGTAGGCGGGCCGCAAGGACCTTATCGACAATCTTTGCGTCATGATATTTATGAACATTATTACCAAGAGTTAGTGCAGCACAAACATGCCTATTTTTGTTATTGTACTGATGAAGAGTTGGAGTTAACACGCAAATTACAAATTGCTTCTGGTCAGCCGCCTCGATATCCTGGGACTTGTCGACATTTAACTGCAGCACAACAAGAACAAAAAATCGCGGAGGCACGCAAGCCTTCATTGCGCTTTGCAATGCCGCAAGGTAAAAAAATAACATTTCATGATTTGGTGAAAGGCGAACAAATTTTTTTAAGCGATGATATTGGAGATTTTATTATTCGGCGCCAGGACGGTGGCAGTACATTTATGTTTTGCAATGCAATTGATGATAGTTTGATGGACGTTACTCATGTCATTCGAGGCGAGGATCATCTTACCAATACACCGCGCCAATTAATAATTTTAACAACATTAAAATTACGTACCCCTGAATATGGGCACATTTCTCTAATCAATGGTATGGACGGCACACCGCTGTCTAAAAGAAATGGCAGTCGCAGCATTCGTGAGTTACGCGATATAGGTTTTTTACCTTTGGCAATTGTTAATTATTTAGCACGTTTAGGTCATTATTATGAAAGTAATGCCTTCATGAATATGGCCGAACTCGCACAGCGTTTCAGTATCAAGCATTTAGGCAAGTCCGCAAGTAAATTTGATGAAACACAATTAAAATACTGGCAAAAACAAGCAGTATTAAGCGTAGCTCCTGAGTTATTATGGCAATGGTTGTCCCCCGCATTACAAGATCTCGTCTCCACAACACAAAAAGAACTAATACTAAAAATATTGCGCGAAGGTGCATTGTTTCCAGATGAAGCGCAACATCTCGTACGCACATTGTTGGGCGAGCCAGAGTTAACTGCCGAAGCACAGCAAATAATTAAAGTTGCTGGTGTTAAATTTTATGAGCATGCATTAAAAGCAATTGAACAATTCGGTGCAAATTTCACCGCAGTAAATCAAGCCCTAAGTGATACCTTAGGCCTTAAAGGCAAAGCATTATTTCAACCACTGCGCGTAGCGCTCACTGGCGAATTACATGGTCCACAGATGACTGATGTTTTTAGCTTGTTAGGCGCAGATTTATTATGCTCACGTTTACAGAGCGCACAAAAATTATGTTAAAAATTTATAATTCACTCACCCGCCAAAAAGAAGTTTTTGAGCCTATTGAAAAAAATAAAGTACGTCTGTACATATGTGGTGTCACTGTTTATGATCATTGCCATTTGGGCCACGCACGTACGTATACCGCATTTGATGTAATTGTTCGTTATTTTAAATATCTGAATTATGAAGTCACTTACGTGCGTAATATTACCGATATCGATGACAAAATTATTAAGCGTGCCGCAGAAAGTGGTGAAAAAATTGAAGCCATCGTCGCGCGCTTTAGCGATCTGATGCATCAAGAATTTGCGACTTTAGGTTTATTAACTCCAGATTTTGAGCCCAAAGCTACCGAGACCATCGATGAAATTCAGGCAATGATCACTAAATTAATTCATTCTGGTCATGCTTATCACGTACCAGAAGGTGACGTATATTATGATGTAAGTAGTTTTAAAACTTATGGAAAATTAAGCCAACAAAATTTAGCAGGCTTGCAAGCAGGGATTCGCGTTGAGGTCGCTGAGCATAAAAAAAATCCATTAGATTTTGTCTTATGGAAACCTGCAAAGCCAGGCGAGCCCGCCTGGGATTCGTCTTGGGGGCGCGGAGGCCCAGGCTGGCATATCGAGTGTTCAGCTATGGCAAAAAAAATTTTAGGAGCTACTTTTGACATTCATGGGGGCGGCTCTGATCTTAAATTTCCGCATCACGAAAATGAAATCGCGCAATCTGAAGCCGCAAACCTTTGTGAACTTGCACATTATTGGTTGCATACGGGTATGGTGCAAGTGAACCAAGAAAAAATGTCCAAGTCCTTAAAAAATTTTTTCAGCATTCATGAAGTATTAGCTCAATATCCCGCAGAGGTCGTGCGTTATTTTTTAATTTCTGGCCACTATCGCAGTGAAATTAATTACAGTGATGAAAATTTGCAATTAGCAAAAGGGGCGGTAGATCGATTTTATTATGCGCTGAGAGGCGTACAATTAGCCCCTTATAATAACGAAGACACTTTTATCAGTTACATTAAAAAATTTCAAGATGCAATGGATGATGATTTTAATACTCCAGAAGCTTTAGCGGTGTTGGCTGATTTAACAAAAACTATCAACCGTAATAAAAAGCATATGGAGTTGATCAACACAGGGCAGTACGCTCAATTATTAATAGATTTGGCTGCAATCTTAGGGATTGCACAACAAGACCCAGAAAAATATCTTGCTGGTGGTGTGTCAGTTGAAGAAGTAAATGCAATAGAAAGGCTCATTAACAATCGGGAGCAAGCACGCCGCGAAAAAAATTTTAAAGAATCTGACCGCATTCGCGCTGAGTTAAAGGCAAAAAACATCATTCTCGAAGATACACCTACTGGGACAGAATGGCGTAAAAGCTAATCTGTATAAAAAATTTGCAATATACTTTGATGAGGTATATACTTTATCAATAAAAAATATTATAATTGCATAGTATATGAGAATTTATTGGGATAAAGATAAAAATGAATTGCTCAGAAAAGTTAGAGGATTTTCATTTGAGTTAATTGAAGCAGCTATAGAAAAAGGAAATTTAATAAAAATTATAGATCATCCAAATCCGCAAAAATATAAAAATCAAAAAATGATGCTAGTAGAGATTGAAGGGTATATTCATTGCGTTCCTTTTGTAATAGGTAGAAAAAAAGAGTATTTTTTAAAAACAATATATAAATCAAGAAAAATGCAGAAATATTTAAAAGGCAAAAAGGAGAAATAATAATGAAAAATACAAAATACAAAACGCAAACGCCTTTGGATGATGAAGAACGAGAATGGATGGAGGCTGAAGCAGCAGGAATATTAAAACCCATTCCAAGAAAAGAATTTAACATTCTAAAAAAAGAATTAATACAAGCGGCAAAAAATTCAATCGCCGCGCGTAAAATGATTAGTATCAAAGTACGCGTAGATGACTTAGAGGCTTTTAAAGCAGAAGCTGAAAGAAAAGGCCTAAAATATCAAGCGCTCATTAACAGCGTGTTGCATCAATACGCGCAAGGGCATTTTAAACCAAAACATGAATAGTCAGCCGATAAGCCGGGTTCTGTCGTGGACAATCATTCCTCTAGGCTTTAAGTCGCCTTAAAGCTCAAGCAACCTACCCGGGTTCGATATGGGTCATATCATAGAACCGCTATTTGGTCTTGCTCCAGGTGGGGTTTGCCGTGCCGCAATTGTTACCAACTGCGCGGTGCGCTCTTACCGCACCATTTCACCCTTACCTTCTTTCGCGCTTCGCGCTACGGAGGGCGGTATCTTTCTGTTGCACTTTCCGTAGATTTGCATCTCCCAGGCGTTACCTGGCACCTTACCCTATGGAGCCCGGACTTTCCTCTTAAGAGAACGCTTAAGCGATTGTCTGGCTGACTAAGGGTCATTATAACAGAAAAATTACATTTACTATTCATAAAAAATTCACACAGATCGCATAAGCTACAAAAGAATAACTAGACAAGGAGCAATTATGTTTTCTAAACTCTATCAAACAAGCACAAAAAGTGTATTCTTAGAGCAAGTAAAAAATACCATTGCTAAAGATCTAATAAAAATTTATCGCGCTGCATTCATCAGCCCGTGGTGGCGCATGATGTTTAAAATCACTTTTGAAAAATATATTGAACGCTTAATCAATAGTTATCAATCAAGCTTCCCTAAATTGGATATGAAAAAAATACTTAGCCCAGCAGAACATCTATTAACGAAGCAAGAGTGGCTTAACTATTTGCATCTACAAGCAGCGCTCTTAGCAAATGCGGTGTTTAAAGCGGAGAGTAGGGTTAATATCTTGCTGCAAAACACATGCGTTATTCCTATGGCACGTCAACAGCATCTCGCGCCCCCTTGTTAGAGCAACTGCACAATCCTGAGAATCCGCACAATCCATTTGAACTATACTGCGCAAACTGGTAGAATTAGCCGTTTTCTAAAGTCATTATTTTTAAAGGATGAAACATGAGTGTGCAAGTAGAAGCCCAGGGCAGTATTAAACGTATTTTAACAGTAACCATTCCGCAAGCTGAAATTGAAAGTTCCATAGATCGCCGCACTAACGAGGTCGCGAAGCAAGCGCGTTTACCAGGGTTTCGGCCAGGTAAAGCCCCAATCGCAGCAATCAAGCAACAATTTGGCGCTTCGATTCGTGGTGAAATAATAGCACAGGTGATTGAAAAAAATTATAGCGAAGCGCTACAAGCCAATAACTTAAAACCTGTCGGCTATCCTAAAATTGATTTTGTTCAAAATGAATCGGGCAAAGATGTAGTGTTTAAAGCAACTCTAGAAGTCTTTCCAGAATTTAAAGTAGAGGGGCTCGATAAATTTGAAATTACCAAACTCAACGTAGAGGTCACCGAAAAAGATCTTGAAAAAATGTTAGAGAATCTAAAAAAACAGCACATGATTTGGGAGCCTGTTGATCGTGAGGCCGCGCAGGAAGATCGCGTGATTATTGATTTTGAAGGCTTTATTGATGGTAAGGCTTTTGAGGGTGGTAAATCACAAGATTTTCGCTTGATCCTCGGGTCCAACACCATGATTCCTGGTTTTGAAGCGAATATCATCGGCAAAAAAGCAGGGACAGAGTTTGAAATTGAAGCCACTTTCCCTAATAATTATGGTGTAGCTGAGTTAAGCGATAAAACAGCTACATTTAAAATTAATTTAAAAGAAGTCTCAGCCCCCAAACTACCTGAGCTCACTGATGAATTTGCCAAAGCTTTTCAGGTGGATACCGTAGATGCGCTCAAAAAAGAAGTCAAAAGCAACATGGAGCGTGAACTGGAGTTCACTCTAAAAGCCCGCTTAAAGGAGCAGGTCATCGAGGGTTTGCTCGCGCACAACAAAGTAGAGTTACCAGAGGCCTTAGTTCAAGAAGAAGCAAAGCGTTTAAGTGGTCAAGCACAAGAACGTATGAAATCTTGGGGGCACAAAAATATTCCTGACATGCCGCTAGACATGTTTATTAAAGATGCTGAAAAACGCGTGGCTTTGGGGCTCATCATGAATCAAATTATTCGTGCTGAAAACTTAAAAACTGATGAAGCGCGCGTAAAAGCAATGATTGAAAAATTAGCATCCGTTTACGAAAATCCGCAAGAAGTCGTGAAGTTCTTCTATCAAAATCAAGCCAAACTTGCTGAAATTGAACAATTAGTTTTAGAAGAACAAGTCATGGATCAAGTGATTGCTGCAGCAAAAGTTACCGAGAAGACCGAAACTTTTGATGAAGTCATGAAGCATCAAGCTGCCAGCGCGTTACCCCAAGGATAAAAATAATCCGCTTTTGTTTAAATGCAAAAGCTAAAGGAGAAGCTATGTCAATATTAATACCTATGGTCATTGAACAAACGGGTCGTGGTGAGCGTTCTTATGATATTTATTCGCGTTTATTAAAAGAGCGCGTAATTTTTCTGGTAGGGCCAGTTGAAGATCATATGGCGAACTTAATAGTAGCGCAAATGTTATTTCTAGAGGCCGAAGATCCTAATAAAGATATCAGTCTTTATATCAATTCTCCTGGAGGTGTAGTTTCTGCAGGCTTATCGATCTATGACACCATGCAATTTATTAAACCCGATGTAAGTACCATTTGTATTGGGCAGGCTGCAAGTATGGGTGCGGTCCTACTCACTGCGGGCACAAAAGGTAAACGTTATTGTTTGCCCCATTCAAATGTCATGATTCATCAACCTTTAGGCGGTTTTCAGGGACAGGCTTCAGATATCGAAATTCATGCGCGCCACGCCTTAAAAACCAAAAAATTAATCAATGAACTATTAGCAAAACATTCTGGTCAAAAAATTGAAACCGTAACCCGTGATACTGATCGTGATAATTTTATGGATGCAGAAGAAGCATTAAAATACGGTTTGATTGATAAAATATTTGAACAAAGAGAAGCAAAACCTAAAGAATAGCTTGTTCAAAGTGTCATCTCGTTTTCACTTAAAATAATGTCTTTAGCAATTTTTTTGCTTAATGCAATAAAATTTGCTAAAGACAAAAAGCTTAGCAGAGGATTTATCAATGAAAAAAAATTCAGGCAAAAGTCGTTTAAATTTTTGTTCTTTTTGCGGACGTTCAGAGGCAGAAGTGCAAAAATTAATTGCAGGGCCAGATGCATTCATTTGTAACGAATGTGTAGACATGTGTAAAGATCTGATGGCAGAAGACGTTAATGCCAAAGGCGGAAGTGAAATTAAAAAAGCCGCAGCACCTGAAAAATTGCCTACGCCACAAGAAGTCTACAAGCTTTTATCTGATTATATCATTGGTCAGGAATTAGCTAAAAAAATATTAGCAGTTGCCGTATACAATCACTACAAGCGCATCTTTGCTAATGTGAACGAGCACCCCATTGAATTAAGCAAAAGTAATATTTTGCTAATGGGGCCTACCGGTTCAGGTAAGACTTTATTAGCACAAACACTTGCGCGCGCGTTAAATGTGCCTTTTGCAATTGCTGATGCTACTACGTTAACAGAGGCAGGTTATGTAGGCGAAGATGTTGAAAACGTCATTCAAAAATTATTACAAAATGCCGATTATGATGTGAAACGCGCGCAGCATGGCATCATTTATATTGATGAAATTGACAAAATCGCACGTAAATCCGAAAACCCTTCAATTACTCGTGATGTCTCGGGAGAAGGCGTGCAGCAGGCATTATTAAAATTAGTTGAAGGCACGATTGCATCGGTACCGCCTAAAGGTGGTCGAAAACATCCTCATCAAGAAATGGAGCAGATTGATACCACTAAAATCCTGTTTATTTGTGGAGGTGCCTTTGAAGGGCTCGAAAAAATTATTCGCCAACGTACCGAAAAAACAGGGATTGGCTTTGATGCAGATATTCGCAGCGAACGCGATCAAAAAACCAGCGCTGAGCTGTTAAAACAAGTGCAGCCTGAGGATTTAATTAGATTTGGCTTAATTCCAGAATTTGTAGGTCGCTTGCCGATTGTAGCAACACTTGATGCCTTGGATAAAAAAGCGCTGGTACAAATTTTAACTGAACCTAAAAATGCCTTAATTAAACAATATCAAACGCTCTTTACCATGGAGCACGTTGAGTTAGAATTTACGCCTCTTGCAATAGAATTAATTGCAGAAAAAGCTTTAAAACGCAAAACTGGTGCGCGTGGATTGCGCTCTATCCTCGAAGAAATTTTATTAGATACAATGTTTCATTTACCCGGCCAAAAAAATGTGGTAAAAACATTAGTGGACGACGAAGTGGTCGAAGGTAAAATAAAGCCCATTTTAATGAAAGAAAAAAAAGCAGCATAAGAACACTTTGAAAAATTGATGATTTTGTCTTCAGATTTTGAGGTGTTCATAATTACAAGGTAACAATCATGGCAGTAGCAGCTTCTACATCTGAAAAAGATAAACTTCATCCCGTATTACCGCTACGTGATGTAGTGGTCTATCCGCATATGGTAATCCCTTTATTTGTCGGCCGCGAAAAATCTGTTGAGGCGCTAGAGTTGGCAATGCAGCGTGATCAAAAGATTTTTGTGGTAGCGCAAAAAATTTCTGCAGAAGAATATCCTACCTTTGATCAATTGTACGAAGTAGGCACCTTAGCCAACATCATGCAAATGTTGAAGTTGCCTGATGGCACAGTAAAAGTTTTGGTTGATGGCATAGAGCGCGCACGCGTAAAAAAATATGTCACGATAAAAGATCACTATGAAGCTGAGCTTGAAATTGTGACCGATGCCATGGATTTATCTGCGCATGATTTAGAAGCATTAATGCGCTCGTTGGTTGCTGAGTTTGATCAATACATTAAATTTAACAAAAAAATTCCACCAGAAATTATTAGTTCGCTCAACGGCATCGATAGTCCTTCACGTTTAGTAGATACGATTGCTGCACACATGCTGATTAAAATTGAAGAGCGCCAGCAAGTATTAGAAGAAACGCATCTTGAAAAACGCGTGCAGATGTTATTAGAGTTGATGGAACAAGAAATTGACATCATGCAAATTGAGAAGCGCATCCGTGGGCGCGTAAAAAAACAAATGGAAAAAAACCAGCGCGAATATTATTTACATGAGCAGGTGAAAGCAATTCAAAAAGAATTAGGAGATTTAGGTGACACTCAAGTCACCACGGCCGAAGCGCTGGAACAAAAAATCAACGAAGCAAAAATGCCCCCTGAGGTACATGACAAAGCCATCGCTGAATTAAAAAAATTAAAATCCATGGCACCTATGGCCGCAGAATCTACAGTTTCACGTAATTATATTGAATGTTTAATCAGCGTACCCTGGAATAAAATCACCAAGATTAAACACAATTTGGCGCGCGCTGAAAAAATCTTAAATGAAGATCACTATGGCTTAGAGAAAGTAAAAGAACGCATCATTGAATATCTTGCAGTACAGCAGCGCACACAAAAAGTAAAAGGTCCGATCTTATGTTTAGTAGGTCCACCAGGTGTTGGTAAAACTTCTCTAGGAGCTTCTATCGCACGTGCCACAGGGCGTGAGTACGCGCGTATTGCTTTAGGCGGCGTGCGCGATGAATCTGAAATTCGCGGTCATCGTAGAACTTATATTGGTTCTATGCCCGGACGTATTGTCCAAAAACTTATTAAAGTAAAAGTAAAAAATCCTTTATTTTTATTGGATGAGATCGACAAAATGGCCATGGATTATCGCGGTGATCCGGCTTCAGCATTATTAGAAGTCTTAGATCCAGAACAAAACAAAGCGTTTAATGATCACTACCTAGAAGTAGATTACGATCTCTCAGAGGTATTGTTTATTGCTACCGCTAATTCTATGGAGATTCCACCAGCACTCCTCGATCGGATGGAAGTCATTCGCATTCCTGGTTATACTGAAGATGAAAAATTACATATTGCCATGGAGCATTTAGTACCTAAGCACATTGAAGCGGCAGGCTTAAAGAGCAGCGAACTCAAAGTCCCTGAGCCAGTGATTTTAGAAATGATTCGTTATTATACACGCGAGGCCGGAGTACGTAATCTCGAACGTGAAATCGCCAAATTATGCCGCAAAGTAGTTAAAACTTTATTGTTAGATAAAAGTAAAAAAGCTATTAGCATTACCCCCACAAACCTTGAAGATTATTTAGGCGTGCGCCGCTTTCATTTTGGTGTAGCAGATACCGATGATCAGATCGGCCAGGTGACTGGTTTAGCTTGGACTGAAGTCGGTGGCGAATTATTAAAAATTGAGACAACCATTATCCCTGGTAAAGGTAAAACTTTATTCACCGGTAAATTAGGTGAAGTGATGCAAGAGTCTATTCAAGCAGCATTAACAGTCGTACGCAGTCGCGCTAAAGAACTAAAATTACCAGAAAATTTTTACGAAAAAAATGACATTCATATTCACGTTCCTGAAGGCGCTACTCCTAAAGATGGCCCAAGTGCGGGGATTGCAATGTGTACTGCATTAGTTTCAGCTTTAGGCCACATTCCCGTGCATAAAGATGTTGCCATGACCGGCGAAATCACTTTGCGTGGCGAGGTACTGCCGATTGGCGGGCTCAAAGAAAAACTTTTAGCAGCACATCGTGGCGGCATTAAGCTCGTATTAATTCCTGATGAAAACGTGCGTGACTTAAAAGAAATTCCTGAGGCCATTAAAAAAAGCCTAGAAATTAAACCCGTAAAGTGGATTGAAGAAGTATTAAACGCCGCTTTGGTTCATAAAAAAATAAAAGTACCAAAAACGAAGACTTCTAAAAAAAAGCAGCCGAAGAAAAAAACTAAAAAATAAATTAGTCTTATCCTAAAATCTTAAGTTTTTGGCGCACTTAAGGTCATCAAGAC
>JAGVKT010000116.1 GCA_020050355.1 Gammaproteobacteria bacterium
GTTGCATTCTTACCTCTTCATCATCATCGTGTCGCTGTGCGACAGCTATTTTGAGCCTGGATCCTGTGCTGCCTTACGCTACGCTCCAGGCCCACAGGAATGACGCCTATGGGGGGGAATGGTGCTGTAATTTTAAAAGCTAATCTGCATTTCGACTTTTGATTCACATATATCTCTACAAAACCAATTTACGCAGATACTCACGCCATTCCGGCCCGCATTCTTTGTGTTGTAGACCTAATTGCAAATTTGCTTTTAGATAACCTAATTTATCACCACAATCATAGCGTGTTCCAGAAAATTTATGTGCATAAATCGCAAATTCATCTAACAAAGCTGCGATCGCATCAGTTAATTGAATTTCATTACCCGCACCTTTTTTAGTGCGCTCTAAATGTTTAAATATTTGGGGCGGTAAAATATATCTACCCACAATCGCTAAGCGTGAAGGTGTTTTATGAGGCTTTGGCTTTTCAACCATTTGGGTCACACGCTGTGTAGTGTCTGTCACTACGATGCCGTAATTTTGTGTTTCTGCAGCGGAGACTTCTGTTACAGCTAAAACTCCTGCAGCCTGTTTTTTTTTCATTGCTGCGAGCATTTCAGTTAAACATGGCCCATCAATTAAATCATCTGCTAGCAAAATAGCAAAAGGTTCTTCACCAATTAAATCCTTGGCGCACAAGATCGCATGGCCTAAACCTAAAGTCTCCTGTTGACGTACGTAAATACAACTTACGCCTTGAGGTGGAATATTTTGTACTTCTTTTAATAAATCCAATTTCTTTTTTTCTTTTAATTTTATTTCTAATTCAAAATTTTGATCAAAATGATCTTCGATGGCACGCTTGGTGCTGCTGGTTACAAAAATAAGTTCGGTAATTCCTGCTGCAATCGCTTCTTCAACAGCGTACTGAATTAATGGCTTATCAACCACAGGCATCATCTCTTTGGGACTGGCTTTAGTCGCTGGTAAAAAACGTGTCCCCAAACCTGCTACTGGAAAAATGGCTTTTTTAATTTTCATATTCAATCCTTCGAACTTGGCGTGGCTAAGTAAAGCAATGGGTTTACGGGGCTGCCAAATTTACGTACTTCAAAATGTACTAAAGAAACATTATTGATATTGCCGCTTATTGCAAGCACTTCTCCTGCAGTAATATTTTGCCCTGATTGAACTAGAAGTTTTGCTACATTGGTGTACGCCGTAAGAAAATTATTATCATGTTTAATAATGATCATCTGCCCATAATTTTGTGTACCTAGGCCACTAAAAATTACTTGACCATTTGCGGCGGCGTAAATTTTACTGTTTGCGGGTACGCTGATTTGTACACCACGGGCCAAGAGATTGGGCCCAGCACCAAAGCCTTGCACGATATTTCCTGTCACTGGCCAAAACCAGGTAATGCTATCGGTAGTTTTTTGCATAGTGGGCGTGACATAACCTAAATTTACTGTAGGCGCTGTGCTTGTTGCTGCAGCAGGCGCAGCATATTGAGATAGATTTAATGTTTGTCCTTGAATCTGCCCGCTCGCAGCCAGAGGATGCACCGTACTTGTCGATACATTATTTATTGTAGTGCGCTGTGGCAAATCATAAGGGCTATAAGGTACTGCTCCCCCACCTACATATAGCACCTGTCCTGTTTTAAGTTTATAAGGATATTGCAGTTTATTTTGTCGCGCTAAAGCTTGATAATTAAGATTATAAGTAGCCGCAATCTTTGCCAGAGTATCACCGGATTGCACTGTATAATATTGGCTGTTTTGAAAGGTTTCAACCGCACAGCCACTGAAAAGTAAAGCGCTTATACTGATGGACAAATACAAAAAAAATTTATTCATATATATCCTTCTTGTTTAAAGATTATGTAAGCCAATTGCCGAGAGGGTCAAGATGCCGATGCGAAGTCAAATCTATTTGTAACGGTGTAATTGACACATAATCATTATGCACCGCGTGAAAATCTGTACCCTCACGATCATCTTTTACTTTACCCGTATCACCAATCCAATAAATTCTTCGACCACGACCATCTTCGGCAGGAATAATCGGCTCGCCAAAATGGCGGTCACCTAAGCGGGTGATTTTCATTCCTTGTAATTTTGTATAAGGCACACTTGGTACATTGACATTTAAAATTACGCCCGATTCGATAGGACTTTTACGCAATCTTTTGATGAGATCAATAGCGACCTGACCTGCGGTTTCATAATACATTTGATCATGACCCCGTCCTGCAGCTGAAATAGCGATCGGAGGATATTTTAAAAATCGCCCTTCGGTTGCACCACCTACGGTTCCTGAATAAATTACATTATCGCCCATGTTATCGCCTGCGTTAATTCCTGAAACGACCATATCGGGCAGGTGCTCTAAAAAACCACTTAATGCTAAACGTACACAATCTGCAGGGGTCCCATTCATTTGCCACCAGCCACTGGCGCCTGCTGGGGTTTTCATGATGCGTAAGGGCGTTTCTAAACTTAAGGCACTGCTAATGCCACTGCGATTTTGATCAGGTGCAATGACCGTTACTTCTGCAATCGTTTGTAATGCTAAAACCAAAGCATAAATTCCTGGAGCAAAAGCACCATCGTCATTGGTTACTAAAATGTGCATATTTTTTTCCTTAAAAAAACTTTTGCTATGCCTCGCTTATAAAGAGGCCTTATGTTCTTAACACTATATTCATTTGCTTTAATACAATTATTACTTGTTGAATATATGCTTCTACCTCAGTATCTACTAAGGTATGATCTATATGCTGTAATATTAGCGCTAGTGCTAAACTTTTATATCCTGCAGCGATATGCTCTCCTTGATACACATCAAAAATAAACAAATCTGCCAAAATATCCCCTGGAACTTCCACAATAGCCTTGATCACTTGTTCAGCAGGGCAATTTTCAGGCATAACTAAAGCCAAATCCCGACGAATGCTCGGGAACTTTGAAATTGTAAAGGCTTTGGGCCGTTTACTTAACGCTAAAGCTGCTAATGTTAATTCAAAAACCCAGGGGGTTAATTTTAAGTCAAAAGCGCTTTGGCATGCTGGATGAAGCGCACCAAAATATCCCACTTTTTGGCCATTGACCCAAATCGATAAACCTTGGCCTGGATGCAGCCATGGAGGTAAATCTTGGGTTTTGAAATTAACATTTTCAACATCAGCAAAGGCAAACAAACCTTCGATTAAACCTTTTAAATCATAAAAATCTAAAGCGTTATTTCCATGCCAACTCTGGGGTTCTCTTGCGCCATAAAGCAAACCGGCCAGCATATTTATTTCAGTAGCCTCATAAATGCGCCCCATTTCAAAAATACGCACACTTTCAACTTGGCGTCGTTCATTATATTGTAAAACTTTTAATAAACTTGGAATTAAAGATAAACGCATCACGCTTAAATCGCTGCTAATGGGATTATTTAATACTTGCGGACTTTTAGTTTCAGTAAAAAACGCTTGATCCTTGGCGTCTACAAAACTAAAAGTAATGACTTCACGCAAAGCGCGCGCGCATAAATAATCTTTAAGTTCATTCGGCGTATTTTGTAATTCTTTGGTGCCCCTTGTTTGCAAAGGAAAAGCAGGAATCTGCGCCTTGATCTGTTCATAACCGTGAACGCGTACAAGCTCTTCAATTAAATCTTCAGGGATATGTAAATCAAAACGCCAACAGGGTGTTTTGATTTTAATAGCGGTTTTATTTTGTTTTAAAATTTCACAACCAATGCCCGTTAAAATTTTGGAAATTTCTTTAGGCTCAATCATTGTGCCTAATAATTTTTCTAAATGTTCATAAGTTAAAGTAATTTCATTTGGCTTGGGCAAATTGCTTTTATGGCGTGTTTCACAGATACTTGAAGCTGAGCCACCACATACTTCTATAATCAGTTGACTGGCTAATTCTAAAGCCTCGTGCACTAAATTAGGATCAACACCACGTTCAAAACGCTGAGCACCTTCTGAAACCAGATTAAATTGACGAGCGCGGCCTGCAATTACTTCAGGCTTAAAAAAAGCAGCCTCTAATAAAATTTCACTAGAATCTGCCGCTACTTCAGATGCTTTACCACCCATTACTCCAGCAAGTGCTAAAGCTTTAGCTTCGTCGGCAATGACTAAAATATCAGGCTTTAAGGTGGCATCGGTGCCATTTAATAATTCAAGCGCTTCATGGTCATGCGCAAAGCGAACTTGAATTTGGCCTTGTATTTTTTTAAGATCAAAAGCATGCATGGGCTGGCCAATTAATAACATGACATAATTTAAAATATCAACCACTGCTGACACACTGCGCACACCGACATGGTTTAAACGGGTAGTGATGTAGTCCGGCGTTTTAGCGGTGTTATTAATATTTTTTAGAATGCGTGCAGCGTAGAGTGGACAAGCCTCAGGCGCACGCAAAGAAATCGTTATTTTTTCTTTGAGCGTAGAAGTTACTTTTTTAATTTTTGGTACATGCAAACTTACTTTATTTTTTAAAGTGAGCTCTCGAGCGATACCCACAATACTTAAACAATCGCCACGATTAGGAGTGAGGTTCACATCAATTAAATTATCGTCAAGCGCTAAATATTCGCGAATATCTTTGCCAATAGGCGCGTCTAACGGCAACTCTAAGATGCCTTCCATGGTTTTGGTTAAGCCAAGCTCGTCCTGGGCGCAGAGCATGCCTTGTGATAAGACGCCGCGTAATTTTGCCTCTTTGATGACAAAATCTCCCGGAAGTATTGCACCTACTATCGCTACAGCCACACGGATACCAGCGCGCGCATTGATCCCACCACAAACGATAGTTAATACATCTTTTTTGCCAATATTCACTTGGCAGACTTTTAAGCGGTCGGCATCAGGGTGTTTCGCAGCCTCAGTAATTTCGCCGATGATGACGTTGCTAAATTTCGGCGCTACCGGCGTGACGGCATCGACCTCCAAGCCTAGCATGGTTAATTGATCGCACAGCGTTGCTGTATCGATTTTGGGATCTACGATTGTACGTAACCAAGATTCTGTAAATTTCATTCTTAAAACTCCGCCAGAAAGCGCATATCATTATCGTAGAGCGTGCGTAAATCCGTAATCCCATAACGCACCATGGTGAGACGCTCAATACCTAAACCAAAAGCAAAACCTTGGAATTTTTTGGGGTCAATGCCGACATTTTTAAGCACATTTGGATGTACCATGCCGCAGCCTAATACTTCTAGCCAACGGTCATTAAACCACACATCTACTTCTGCTGAAGGTTCAGTAAATGGAAAAAAAGAAGGACGAAAACGCAATTGCATTTCTTGCTCAAAAAAATCTTGTAAAAATAACTGCAATAAAGCTTTTAAATTTGCAAAATTCACTTGCGCATCAACCCACAAACCTTCGATTTGATGAAACATAGGCGTATGTGTTTGGTCTGAATCACAACGATATACGCGGCCTGGAGCAATTAATTTGATCGGTGCTTTATGTTTTTGCATTTCACGAATCTGCGTATTTGAAGTATGAGTCCGCAATAAACGACCGTCACTAAAATAAAAAGTATCATGTGCAGCCCGCGCCGGGTGATTTTCAGGAATATTTAAAGCGCTAAAATTATGAAATTCATCTTCAATTTCCGGGCCCTCTGCAATATAAAAACCAGCGAGTTTAAAAAATTCTTGAATACGATTTAACGAGCGGGAAATGGGGTGTAAGCCGCCTGCTAATTTACTTCTGCCACTTAAAGTGACATCAATGCGTTCTTTTTCTAAACGTGTCTGTAAATTTTTTTGCTCAAGTTCTTGTTCTTTTTGTGCAAATAATTCTGTTAAGCTTGCTTTAAGATCATTAACGAGTTGCCCAACCATTGCACGCTCGGCTGGCGCAATTTGCCCTAGCGCTTTTAAGAGCTCCGTGAGTTGGCCTTTTTTGCCCAAAAGCGTCACTTTATAATCATAAAGCGCTTGGGTGTCATTGAGGTTTTTTAGGGTTTCTTGCGCTGTTGCCAGCACTTCTTTTAGCTGTTGTTGCACAATCTTTATAAAAGTTATTGAAATGGTGTTTATGATATAGAAAATTCTTCACATCAGCAATAAAAACCCCTTGCTCACGATAAAGAAAAATATGAGCTGATAGGTAGCTTTTAAAGGAATATACCAAACGCAGTTCAAAATGCGAAGTTATACAAAAAATTGACGTGAAAATTTCACTGTTTGTCCCAAAATCGAAAGCCATGCTGTAGGGGCGGAGTCTTGCTACGCCCGGTAACTGCAGGGCTTTAAAGCTCATAAGCAATGATGATTTTTTTATTAAACAGGCTTCGCTTTTTCACGTTAATGCCTTTGCCGTGCCGGGCGTAGCAAGACTCCGCCCCTACAGCATGGCCTTTATGCTATGGGAACAAACAGTGAAAACTTAACGCCAAGTAAAATCTTCGCATTTTGAAATGCGGGCGGTATATATGTGATGCGTTCTTCTTTCAATAAGTCTGAATTTGAGATTCTACGCTAGTTTTAATGCCGAACACCCGCGCCAGCAATCGCAGCCCCAGAAGCAGATCCTACTGGACGCCA
>JAGVKT010000061.1 GCA_020050355.1 Gammaproteobacteria bacterium
ATGTGACTCACCTTGTGTATTATGCTGAATATGGTTCTATAGTTGAGGCAATTGCGAGTGAGAAAAAGCTTAAAAACTTTAGTAGAAAGAAGAAAATTACACTTATTGAAGATGTAAACCCTGAGTGGGATGATTGGTATTATTGGCTATTGTAGGGACTTTAATTCTCACGCATGATCTTGACCTTAGGCGGGCTGGATCCTGATGTTTTTCTGCGAAAAAATCAGGATGACGGCAGCGGGGAGAGCGAAAAAATCAGGATGATGGCAGCGGGAGAGCGCGAAAAAATCAGGATGACGGCAGCGGGGAGAGCGTAAAAATCAGGATGATGGCAGCGGGAGAGAGCGTAAAAATCAGGATGACGGCAGTGGGAGAGCGCGAAAAAATCAGGATAACGGCTTCGGAAGTTGTTTAGTTTTTAATTTTATACCAAACGTAAATTATAAATTTTGACTTCAACTTGTAGTAGAAACTTAATAAAGCTATTAAAAAATATTGAATAATAATTGAATTCCCCTATCCGCCGCAACTTTGTTGCGTCGACATCGAACTCAGGGAGAAGTACGATGGATATAGTGTTTAATAAAATTGAAATGTTCTGTACCTCTTGGAATTCTTAAAGCGCGTGGTACAATGCTTTTGTTCATTAATTAACGTCTTAAGGGGTGGGTATGAAACTTTGGCGGCGAGCGGTAGGGGTTGGTTTTTTGTGTGCGGTGATGATGACGGCTTTTGGGGCTGTTGCTCTGAATAATAATGCTACTACAACGGTGCCTTTGCATATGGTTCCTGTTGGTGGGGATGATTACAAGTTGGGTGTTACCGTTTCGGTTGCAGGCGGGCCGCCGAGTCAATTGACCTTTGATACTGGCGGTGTCGGCTTGCATATTTTTGCAAGTCAGGTAGGCAATCAAAATATTCGTTATACCCAGCAGCATATCCGTAGTTCTTTTGGAGGGGATGCCAATGGTTTTACTTTTGATGGGGTTATTGCGTACGCACCGGTGACGATTGGGGGTGTGACCACGAAGCCGATTCCTATCTTGGTCATTCAAAATGTGCAATGTCATGGTGGCGGTACGTCTTGCGGCTTTAATATGAGCGGTGGTGCACCACCGATGTATGGTGCATTTTACGGTGAGTTTGGTGCAGGCATGATGCCTGAGATTGAGCCTAATTCTAAAATCAGATTGTTTAGCCCCTTGCGTGATTTGCCCGGAAATTATAGCTCAGGATTTATTATTGAGCATCTTCATCCTGATGTAGATGGACAGTTAATTATTGGGCTTACCCCTGATAATACCAATGGTTTTAACAGGGCGCCTTTAAAGAAATTTGCTAATCGTCCTGATGGTCAACCTGTGTTTGATGATAAGAGTTTGATGGTCAATTATGCTGTGGGAAATTTTCAGCATACCTGGCGCACTGCTTTTGATACGGGTGGTAATGCCAATGTTAATATTTTTGGTGGACACGTGCCCGGAATTCCTGTACATCCACGTAATCGGCAGGTTATTCCCGGTTTAAATTTTGCGGCTACTTTGTCGAATGTTTTTAATTGGCAATTTACTACCGGCAATCAAGAGGGCGTTAATGTGGTAAAAGTTTTGCCGCGTCTTGGTGGTAGAGCCCCTTATGTCAATACGGGGTTATTGTTCTTTTTTAATTATGATGTCATGTATGATTTTAGTGGTACGCTAGGATTTAGGCCACAAAATTAGCGAGAAGGACTATTTATGTTGTTAGTTTTAGATATTGGAAATACACAAATCTTTGGTGCTGTTTTTGCAGATGATAAAATTATTTTGCGTTTTCGTAAAAGCTCAAGAGATCAGGCCTCGAGCGATGAATATGGTTTGTTTCTGAAGGCTACTTTACGTGAAAATGGTATTGAGCCCCAAAAAATAAAAAATATTATGATGAGTTCGGTAGTTCCTGATTTAAATCATAGCGTGGCTTCAGCGTGCATTAAATATTTTAATTTACGTCCGTTAATTTTGGAGCCAGGAATTAAAACGGGACTAAAAATTTTAGTGCATAATCCTGGAGAATTGGGTGCTGATCGTGTGGCCAATGCCGTAGGTGCGAGCTTGCGTTATCCTAATAAAAATCTAATTATTTTTGATTTAGGTACAGCAAGTACAGGATGTGTTATCAATAAAAATAAAGAATACTTGGGTGGCTTAATTACGCCTGGCATGCGCTTGATGATGGAAGTTCTGGAGCAAAAAACAGCAAAGCTACCTACCGTTGAGATTCGTGTGCCGACGGTGATGGTTGGTAAAAATACCGTTGAGCAAATTCAAGCGGGCTTATATTACAGTACTTTAGGCATGGTGCGTGAATTCATTAAAAAAGTTGCTAGTGAAGAATTTAAGGGCCAAGATTTTATCGTGCTAGGTACCGGTGGTTTTGCGAGAGTATTCGAGGGTGCTAAATTATTTGATGTGTTTGAGCCCGACCTTATTTTATATGGCTTGCGTCATATTTTTGAACTTAATGAAACCAAAAAAATTTTATGAGCGTGCAAACTGAAGTGCGTATTTGTGGAGCAACGCAAACTTTAAAAGTTTTGCGAGGGTGTGAAGCTATTTTTTCTGCATTGATCTCGACAGCACGTCGCGGATTTGGAGAAGTTGTGGGGAGTGAGCAGACGCCGCGCGGATGGCATGAGATTGCTGCAAAAATTGGAGCCGGTTTACCGATAAATGCAGTTTTGGTGGCGCGAAATTTTACTGGAGAAATTTACAATCAAATTTTGGCAGAACAATATCCAGAGCGTGATTGGATTCTAACACGTATTTTGTGGCTGGCAGGAATGGATGCGCATAATAAAAATTCCCAAGCGCGTTATATTTATGTTCATGGTACGCCTGAGTCTAATCCTATGGGGCTGCCTCTTTCGCATGGCTGTATTCGTATGCGTAATGAAGATATTTTGCAATTATTTGATTTAGTAACCATTGGCACTAAAGTATTTATTGAGGAGTAACTATGTCACCATTGATTGTTGGGATTGCTGGAGTGGTGCTTAATGATGAAGAATTAGAATTATTATGTGACCTGCGCGTTCATGGTGTCATTTTGTTTACGCGCAATTTTAAAGATAGATTGCAATTACAAAATTTATGTCGAGAGTTACACAAACTTAAAACGCCGGCACTCAAAATTTATGTCGATCAAGAAGGCGGACGCGTTCAGCGTTTTCGTGATGGCTTTAGTATTTTGCCTGCCTTAGGCCAATTGGGTGAGCTTTATCAGGCTTCAAAAAAGAAAGCGTTGGTGCAGGCTAAAGAAGCTGGATATATCATGGTGCATGAATTAAAAGAAGTCGGTATTGATCAAAGTTTTGCGCCTGTGCTTGATTTAGATAATGGTAGTCAGGTGATTGGTGATCGCGCTTTTTCATTTGATCCAGGCATCGTCGTTACGCTGGCACATGCTTATCTTGAAGGAATGCAAGATGCCGGTATGTCGGCGATTTTGAAGCATTTTCCTGGGCATGGCACCGTGAAGCTTGATACACATGTTGATTTTGCTATTGATGAGCGGCATCTGCAGCAGTTAGAAAAAATGGATTTGCTTCCCTTTCAAGAACTCTTGTCACATCCTAATGTCATGGGAGTGATGATGGCGCATGTGGTTTATAAAAATATTGATCCGTTTCCTGCAAGTTTGTCACGTTATTGGATTGATAATTTTCTGCGGCAACGTTGGCACTTTAAAGGTAAAATTTTTAGCGATGATCTCGGGATGAAAGCCGTAAGTAATTTAGCGACCCCGCAAGAAGTCGTTAAAAGCGCCTTGCATGCAGGTTGTGATTATGTGTTGTTGTGTAATGATTGGCCGGCAGTGGTTACGTTGTTAAAATCCTAAATTGGTGAGCTCGCTTAAAGCTTTGGTCAAGAAGCTCAAAAATCTTCCGCCCTCGGCGCCATCTACGACGCGATGATCAAGAGATAATGATAGCGGTAGCATTAAGCGTGGCTTGAATTCAGTGCCAGTCCATTTGGGTTTGATGTCGGCTTTAGATACACCTAAAATACCAACTTCGGGCATGTTGACGATGGGTGTGAATGCTGTAGTTCCAAGCGAGCCCAAGCTTGAAATAGTGAAGGTTCCGCCTTTCATTTCGTCAGGTTTTATTTTACCTTCTTTGGCTTTTTGGCTTAAATCGCCTAACTCTTTGGCGATGTCTAGAATTCCTTTTTGATCGGCATTGCGAATCACAGGTACATAAAGGCCATTAGGCGTGTCTACCGCAACACCAATATGAATATATTCTTTGGATATTAAATTTTCACCGTCGTTGCTCAAGGAGCTATTGATCAGGGGATAGGTTTTTAATGCCTGTGCTACTGTTTTGATTAAGAAAGGTAACGGTGTTAGTTTTATTCCCATTTTTTCGGTTTCGGTTTTTTTATTTTTACGCAGTGCTTCTAGGTCAGTGATATCGGCCTCATCAAATAAAGTGATGTGAGGGATGCGTACCCAATTGCGGTAGAGGTTGGCGCCGCTGATTTTTTTGATGCGGGGTAGTTTTTCAATTTTAATCTTACCGAATTCTGCAAAATCTATTTGTGGATCAGGAAGTAGATTTAAACCCGCGCTGCTACTGCTGGCTTTAGCAAGTTCAGTCTTAATAAAGCGAACGACATCATCGCGCGTAATGCGATTTTTGTGGCCAGTGCCATTTATTTTAGTTAAATCGGCACCGAGTTCGCGAGCGAATTGTCGTACTGCGGGTCCCGCATGCACATAGGCGTAGCTTATGAAGGGTTGTGCTACGGTAGTTGTGGATGTTGGATTTTGGTTTGTAACGGTTGTTTGTTTTTGAGGTTGGCTTGTGAGCGCTGGTTTTGTAGAAATATTTGTAGTTGTAATAAGTGCCACTAAATCACCTTGTGAAACTTTATCACCTGCTTTTATTTTAATGTCAGTGAGTTGACCGGCAAAAGCTGAAGGTACTTCCATGGTGGCTTTGTCAGTTTCAAGCGTAAATAAAGATTGCTCTTGTTGAACAGTATCACCTGCTTTGACTAACACCTCAATGATGGGTACATTTTTATAATTGCCAATATCTGGAACACGAATTTCTTGGGTGCTGGTTGTAGTAGTTTCAGGCTTTGTTGGAGCTGGAGCTGCTGCGTTGGTAGTTTCAATTTGAATGATTGCATCCCCTTGTGAAACTTTAGCGCCGACTTTTACTTTGATAGCTTTGATCACGCCCGCAACAGGCGCAGGGATTTCCATGGTGGCTTTATCGGTTTCTAGCGAGATGAGTGATTGTTCTTGTTGAACGGTGTCGCCCACTTTGACTAAAATTTCGATAATGGGTACATTTTTATAATTACCAATATCTGGAACTAAAATATCTTGTAATGCCATTATGCTTCTTAAATATTATTTATGTTCAACATCATAGAGTGAAGGGGTGAAAAAGTAAACCTAGCCCTGGCTCTTTTCTTTATGTTTAGTGATTTGTTGATTGAGTTTATCGCTCAATGCATCAATGGCTGCGTAGAGATTTGCATCAATACTTTTGGCAAAAAATTCGGTGTGGCCTGGCATTTGCACAGTGGCCTCGGCGATTTGTGAATTCTTTTCTACTTTAAGAGTGACATGGATTTTAGTGATGCGTTCGAAGTGGCGTTCGATGCGTTCAAATTTTTTAAGTACATAGCTTTTGATCGCGTCGGTAACTTCGACGTGATGCCCGGTAATCGTGATGTTAGACATGAATGCTCCATAGCTTTTTTGTTAATGGTTAAGGATAGCATAATTTAGTATCTCCTTCAATTTTGGATTTTTTGGGACATGAGCTGCAAAAACTTTTTGATTTGATTACGGCATTGATGCACAATGAGTTGCCAGAGAAATTTTCTGTGACAAAAAATTAATAAAAGGGAATCCATGATGACTAATGATCTTAATTTTCGAGTTTTGATTATTTCGGCTTTATTGACGGTATTATTGGCTATTTCAAATACTTATTTGGCTTTAAAAGTTGGTTTACTTACGGCTGCTTCGATTCCTGCAGCAATTTTGTCTATGGGGATTATGAAATTTTTTAAAGAAAGCAGCGTGTTTGAGCACAATTTGATTCAAACGGCGGCTTCTAGCGGAGAGGCAGTAGCGGGCGGTATTGTTTATACAATTCCTGGTCTCATCGTTATTGGCTTTTGGCAAAATTTTCCTTATTTAATTAATGTGTTCATTGCATTGTTGAGCGGTGTTTTGGGTGTGTTTTTTTCTGCTATTATTCGTCGTGCTTTAGTTTCAGATCAAAGCCTGCGCTTTCCTGAAGCCCATGCTATTACCGAAGTACTGCGCTTAAAGCAGGAGCGTGTTTTGGGTTTTAAAGAGTTATTAACTGGAGGGCTCATTGCTGCCATTATTGAGTTTATTCAAAGTACTGGTGCTGCATTAGTAGGTGTTACTAAATTTTTTGTTCAGGGTGGTGTGCTTTTGGGTTTTGGTGTAAGTTTCGCGCCTGCATTGGTGGGGGCTGGTTTTATTATTGGCGCGCGTGTGGGTTTGAGTTTGTTTTTTGGTGCGGTGCTTTCTTATCTCGTGTTATTGCCTATCATCAGTCATGGGCAATTTTTGTTTGGAGAGGGTGCTACACAAATTTTTAGTGAGCACTTTTCAGAAAATATCCGTTATATCGGTATTGGTGCAATGTTGGTGGCTGCGGTTTTAACTTTGATGAGTTTACTGAAGCCTTTATTTGTTCAAATTAGTAAAACTGTACAGCGCGCTTTGGATTTGCGGGTATTGTCAGAGCATGATCGTGATTTGTCAAAACGCGTAGTGATCATAGGCATTTTACTTTGTGCATTTTTGTTGTATCCCTTACTTATGAATTTATATCAACTTACTTTTGTTGATTTGTCTTTAGGGGCGCTTATAGGATTGTTGTTAGGGAGTATTTTATATATTTTAATTGTTGGCTTTATTGCGGCGGTTGTTTGTGGTTATTTTTCTGGACTTGTGGGTGTTTCAGCGAGTCCTGGTTCTTCCATTATTATTGCAGGAATGATTTTTGCGGCTTTGTTAACTCATGCATTTTTAGCCGCCAATTTTGCCAGCGTTACTCAAGATATTTTGTTACATGGTGAGGCGATTACCATTATTGTCGGGGGGATAGTGACCGGTATTGCTTGTATTGCTAATGATACGATTCAAGATCTTAAAGTAGGGCAAATGCTTAAAGCCAGTCCACGAAAACAGCAAATCATGTTGTTGTTTGGAGTATTCATTGCATCTTTAGTTATTCCTTTGGTGATGGAAGTTTTATATCAAGCTTATGGTTTTGTTGGTAATATGCCGCGCCCGGGGATGAATGTGAATAATGCTTTGGCTATTCCGCCAGCAGCAATGATGGCAGCTTTGACCCAAGGGGTATTTAGTGGCAATGTGCCATGGCATGAAATGAGCATTGGTGCGTTTACGATGTTAGTTTTGTTTTTATTTAATTTTGTGTTCAAAAAATTTAATTTTGGGCTTTCGCTTTTGGGTGTGGGTATTGGTATGTATTTGCCTTTATCAAGCTCTACGGCTTTAATTATCGGTAGTTTATTAGCGCTATTTGTGCAATTACGTTTACGGCATGCAAGTTTGGAGCGTAAAAATATTCTGTCGCAAAAAAAATTATTGTTAGCCTGTGGGTTTGTTACTGGTGCAACGTTAATGGATGTGGGGCTTGCAGTACCAGTGGCGTTGAATCCTAGCGGTGCAGCCTTGAGCTTTACAGTTTCGCCTTTAGCTGCTCTGTGTTTAGGTGTCATTACTGCATTAATGTTGGTAGTGATGACCTTAAAAGTGCGAGAGTAAAACGCAAAAATTCCTCAATTTCACTTCTCCCTGAGGTTTAACTGCCCGGAATAAAAAAGAGCAAGGTTAAGGTAGGCGCGATTGCCGTCATCCTCTTCACTGCCGCTCCGCACTACCATCCGGCACTACCGTCTCTCACTGCCGCCCCCACTGCCGTCCCCCACTACCACCCCTCACTACCGTCCCCACTACCGTCATCCTGATTTTTTCGCAGAAAAACATCAGGATCCAGCTCGCCTGAGGTCAAGAGCATGCGTGAAAATTAAAGTCTCTACAATAGCCGATAATACCAATCATCCCACTCAGGGTTTACATCTTCAATAAGTTTAATTTTCTTCCTCGCAATTGCCTCAACTATAGAACCCTATTCATCTGCTCCTAATAAAATCAAATAAAGATTGTTTTATTTATTTCACGCATGCTCTTGACCTCAGGCGAGCTGGATCCTGATGTTTTTCTGCGAAAAAATCAGGATGACGGTAGTGGGGGCGGTAGTGGGGGACGGCAGTGGGGGCGGCAGTGAGGACGGTAGTGAGGGACGGTAGTGAGGGGCGGTAGTGGAGAGGATGACGGCAATCGCGCCTACCTTAACCTTGCTCTTTTTTATTCCGGACAGTTAAACCTCAAGGGAGAAGTGATTTTTTCGACTTTTGATTCACATATATACCCATCGTACTTCAAAAGACTGGAATTTTAACAAATAGTTTTGTTGTATAATAAATTTTCTGAGGTACGTAATAGCAAGCCTATTGCGGACCG
>JAGVKT010000066.1 GCA_020050355.1 Gammaproteobacteria bacterium
ATTCACATATAAAGGCTTTAATGGTCAGAACCACTTTATTACTAGGTTTAAATTATTCCGAACAGTTAAACCTCAGGGAGAAGTGAAATCAACTTCACAAGTGACATCCTCAAGGAAGCAGCCCTAAAACACCTCAACCTTACCATTCTGATAAATCAAAAAAGCTCGGCCTAACATAAAAGTAACGCGATCATTTGGATAAGCTTGTTTAATTTTTTGAATGCTCGCAGCATCTGTGTGGCCGAGCCATTCAATTACAGAAACTTGCGCATTGTTAAAATTAGCACTGCTATTGGCAATGCTCAGTGAAAATGCCTGGCTGTAGGAAGCAGGAAGATTTATTTTTAACATATTCATAGTATGAACAATCGTTGCAGGGTGGCTGAAAGTCAACTTCACCTCACCTATCTGTGTGCCACCAGGAATAAACATTGCTACACTCTCTTGATTAAATTGCAGAGCTAAAGATTTCGCCAAAGCAAATAGTGTACTATCACTTAAACTCTCAAAAGGCGAAAAAATAAAAGCTTCAGTATTATCAGCCGTGAACGTATCATGATCACGCGACATGGTATAGGCGCCCAAAATATTCGTCATCGTACCTTGTTCAATATGAGCAACCTGCAGCGTATGAATCATACCCGCTTGTAAATTTTGCTGCGAAGCACCCATTAAGCGCGTATAAGCCGTTGCTAAACTGATTTCACTGGTATTGTTAGAAACAAACATTTCCACTGAACTAATAGGAGCTGACGTCGCACCCAAACTACAATTAACAAAAAAGCTCAGCATTACTGCAAATACAAAAAGACTAAAAATATTATTCATGACACGCGCTACACCAAAGACTTAATCAATTGCATAATACGACCTTTCACGCCTTGTAATTTATTCATATATGCATCTACATAAGCTTGATCTAATGGCTGGTTGAAGGCCTGTAACACAGCTGCTTTTATTAAAGCTTCATCTGAAAAAGATTCAACCAAACCCGCATTAATTAAATTCACATACATCATCCGCGCATTCTGAATATAAGGTCCAACAATTACTTTTTTACCCAAAACTAAAGCTTCTAAAGGATTATGCCCGCCAATATTTACCAAACTACCGCCCACAAAAGCAACATCAGCAAGCGCATAATAAAATTGCAATTCGCCCATGCTATCACCTAAAAAAACCTGCGTGTGTTCTTGAGAAGCATGCCCCGATGACTTACGCATCAAACTGAAACCAGAAGCCAAGATTAATTTCGCCACCTCTTCAAAGCGCTCTGGATGACGTGGCACAATAATTAATAAAACATTAGGATTTTCTGTCAAAATCGCGCGATGAATTTTTAGTAGCAGCATCTCTTCACCCGGATGCGTACTTGCTGCAATCCACACAGGCCGCGATGCCTGCTGCTTACGCATACTCTCTGCCCGTGCTATTAGATTATCAGCAATTTGCACATCAAATTTTAAATTGCCCACATCAATGACTTTATCAGCCGAAGCACCTAAAGCAATAAATCTCTCTACATCAAGTGCACTTTGGGCCGCAATAATTTTAATTTTACTTAACATATCTTTCGCTAAAGATTTAAAGTGTAAATAATCTTTAATCGAAACATCCGATAAACGCGCATTAATTAACATCACAGGAACCTTTTTTTGTTGCGCATAAGTTAACAGATTAGGCCAAAGCTCCGTCTCCATGAGTAAAATTAACTTCGGCCGAATACGCCCAAAAAAACGCCGCCAACATCCCGGCAAATCATAAGGAAAATAACAATGCAAAACGCGTCCTGCAAAATGTTGCCTCACTTTATCACGCCCTGTCGCTGTAGTATAAGTCAATACCAAAGGTACATTCGGATAAACTTTAAGTAATTCTTCTAACAAAGGAATAGCTGCAACTGTCTCACCCAAAGAAACAGCATGCAACCAAATAGCATCATGACAATGAAAAGGTGCATAACCAAAACGCTCTGTAATAGCTTGCCGATAACCAGGATTTTTCTTACCCTTTAACCAGAGTCGTAAAAGCACCAAAGGCAATATGAGATAAAATAGAAACGTATAAAAATATCTTATCATCGTTCATCCAGGCTTTTTATGCACTAACAAACATGAGTTTTTAACCATGCAAGATATTCACGCACACCCTGCTCCACGGTTTTAAACGCTTCTTTATAGCCCACCGCACGTAATTGACTGATGTCAGCTTGGGTAAAAGATTGATAACGACCCCTCAATTCTTCTGGAAAAGGAATATATTCAATTTCACCACGCCCCTCACAAGCCAAGACTGTACGCGCAATATCATTAAAGGTCTGTGCTCGGCCCGTCCCCACATTAAAAATACCACTTAACTCTGGATGATCCATAAAAAATAAATTAATGTTCACCACATCACTTACATAAATAAAATCACGTCGCTGCTCACCTGGTTGATAATTTTCATAAGCTCCAAAAAGGCGAACTTTTCCTTGTTCACAAAATTGTCGGTAATTGTGATAAGCCACACTTGCCATCTTACCTTTGTGTTGCTCACGTGGACCATACACATTAAAGTAACGCAAGCCTACTACTGGCGCAATTAATTCAGAAGCACGCACATATTGATCAAATTGAAATTTAGAATAACCATACATATTTAAAGGTGCTTCATATTGTCGTTCTTCCTTAAAAACCGTCCCGCCTCCATAAACAGCAGCACTAGATGCATAAACCAGCGGTATGCCGTATTCCTGACAAAAGCTAAATAAAATCTTGGAATAATCATAATTATTTTTCATCATAAAACGACCATCCCACTCTGTCGTATCAGAGCACGCACCTTGATGAAAAACAATTTCAATATCTTCATCCTTAAAAGCATCAGTAATAAGTAATTCTAAAAAATTTTCATAATCAAAATAATCTAAATAATCACAATCTACTAAATTAATAAATTTACGCCCATCGGTTAAATCATCAACAACTACAATATCTTTGCGCCCGCGATCATTCAAGGCTTTTATCAAATTACTCCCAATAAAACCAAAACCTCCGGTTACAATAATCATAATCAATTCCCCTGAATTTTTTTAATAATATTCGTACTCGAACAACCCGGCGTTAACGGCAAAGTTTTAACAATACCCCCATTATTCAAAACGGCTTGACCACCGGCAATCTGATGAATCTCATAGTCTGCGGCTTTAACCAAAATATCTGGTAAAATTTCAGTAATGAGACGCTCTGGCGTATCTTCAGAAAAAGCCACAACCCAATCAACTGACTTTAAAGCGGCAAGCAATTGCATACGATGCAGCAAAGTATTCACTGGCCGAGTAGGGCCTTTTAAACGCTGCACTGAAGCATCATCATTAACCGCCACAATCAAGCGATCACCTAATTTTCTTGCGGCCATCAAATAATCCACATGACCGGCATGCAAAATATCAAAACAACCATTGGTCATCACGATAGTTTCACCACGGTGCTTAGCAGCAGAAACCCAGGCTTTGAGCGCAGCTTCAGTGATAATACCAGAAGGCGCATCCGCATTTTCTTGAATCGCAAGATGTAATTCTTCAGGGCTAACTGTCGCGGTCCCCATCTTCGCTACTACAATTCCTGCAGCAGTATTGGCAAGATTAATACTGGTTTCTTGATCAAGCTTAACCGATAAAGCCATACCCAAAACTGCAATCACAGTATCACCAGCACCGGTCACATCAAAAACTTCACGCGCCTTGGTTGGGATATGCACAGCATCATGATACAGCTGAAAAAAACTCATCCCTTGCGCACCGCGCGTCACTAATAAACCTTCAAGCTCAAACTCTCGGATAAGCTGATGCGCACGCGTCACCATCTCAGCTTCTGTAGCAATCGGTCCGACAACCGCTTCAAATTCTTTAAAATTAGGCGTAATGATATTTGCATGACTATAACGTCGAAATTCGGTTCCTTTAGGATCTACTAAAACGATCTTATCCTGCGCTCGCGCAAGCTTAATTAAAGCCTCCACATCACTTAAAGTACCCTTACCATAATCAGAAATAATAACTACATTAACCTGCGCCAATATTTTTTTAAACTCTTTTAATAAAAGGGCTTTATCAAGATTTTGTAAATTATGCTCAAAATCAGTACGCAACAATTGTTGATGCTGGCTTAAAACTCGCAACTTTTTTATGGTGGGAATATGTTTTAATTTAATTAAATGTGCAATCACCTGCTGCTCTTTTAACAAAAGCTCTAAATCCTCACTTTCGGCATCATCACCTACCATGCCTAAAAGAAACACCTCTCCTTTAAGCGCCGCAATATTAAGCGCCACATTCGCCGCGCCTCCAGCTTTAAAATAACGCCTTTGCACATGAACCACAGGTACGGGAGCCTCAGGAGAAATCCTTTGCGTATCCCCCTCCCAGTACTCATCCAACATAACATCGCCTACTACCAAAACACGTGCGTCTTTTAAATT
Source organism: Gammaproteobacteria bacterium (assembly GCA_020050355.1). Classification (GTDB taxonomy): domain Bacteria; phylum Pseudomonadota; class Gammaproteobacteria; order Francisellales; family CACEW01; genus CAIQBE01. The sequence goes on from JAGVKT010000066.1 coordinate 4,462, forward strand.
CTGCATAATCAATTTAAGCCTTAATGGGTCCAGGAATTATACTGCAAAATGCGAATTTTAAATACAAAAATGCATGAAAATAAGGAGCTTATCTTTTAGACAGAATTACGCCCCAGACATACAGGCTGACCAGATGTATTTTTTAATTTTTGGTTTAATAATATAAGCGCACGGCGGCGGCTAAAGAGAATAAAATCTTCCCATCTGCATTATTTTCAGGCACAATATCCAAGCATCAACAAACTGCACATTTCACTCAATGAATTTAAAAACCATTCGGAAATTAATTGACCCCGACTTGCAAGTGGTAGAAGGTTTAATTCGTGAAAGCTTAAAATCAAAAGTAGACCTCACTCAAATGATCGGTGAATATGTAGTAAGCTCTGGCGGCAAACGTATTCGCGCAATGCTCTGCATCTTATCCGCACGCAGCTTAAATTATCAAGGCATAGCGCATCATTTACTTGCAGCCATCATTGAAATTATTCACACTGCCACGCTCTTACATGATGATGTCGTTGATGCCTCTAATTTACGCCGCGGCAATCCAAGCGCAAACGCGATTTATGGCAACATGGCCAGCGTACTATGCGGAGATTTTCTTTATTCTAAAGCTTTTCAGTTGATGGTAGATTTAGGCAACATTGAAATTTTAGGAGAACTTGCACAAACCTCTAATACCCTAGCCGAAGGCGAAATGCTGCAACTTAAATCATGCCACAATCCCAATTTAACCACTGATGAATATTTTGCTATTATCCGCCAGAAGACTGGTGGTTTATTTGAAGCTTCATGTAAAATTCCAACCTTGCTTGAACCCTCATTCACATCCTGGTCAAAAAATTTAACCAATTACGGCAGAAATATCGGCTTCGCTTTTCAAATCATCGACGACGCTTTAGACTATACCAGCGAAAGCAAAACCATGGGCAAGAATCCTGGCGATGATCTAGCAGAAGGCAAAATGACATTACCCTTAATTTACGCACTCCAAAAAGCCTCTAAAGCAGATCAAACACTCATACGCAAAGCTATTGAAACCGGCGATATCAGTCAATTCGAAAAGGTTAAGGCGCTCATTGATGAAACTTCAGCTCTCCATTATACTTACGAACAAGCCCAAAATTACGTAAAAGAAGCAAAAAAAAATATTCAAAATTTACCCGAGTCCCCCTATAAAAAAGCCTTAACTGACCTCGCAGATATGGTCATACAACGCAATCATTAACTAAGGATCATGCTCATGTCCAAAAAGCCTTTTTACACCTCAGCTGAAAATTATTTGCAAAATGGCTTATACGCTCTAATTTTTGCAATTGTCGCATGCTTATGTTGGCCCTTAGCCCCTCAAGCCAATCCTAATCCCACAGGCATTTTATTACCCCAAGGAAATGCTTTTGCAAGCATTAGCAGCGATCAGGTACAAGTAGGTAATACAAAACCCATCAACGCACAACTCGTCGGCTATATTCATACCCAACTCCATTACGCTACAACTTCATCTCAAAGCGATAGCACTAATCTTGCCAAAAGCATCAACACCGCAAAAAAACTTGCAGCACAATATGGCGCCAATATTATCGTCATTAATATGATTGGCCGCACTATCGAAAGCGGCCCACTAGACGGTTTCGTAATCGCGGCTGATGCTTATCATGACTAAAATAAATAAAAAATTTAATGCTTCTCAAGAAGATCATCGCAGCATTACCCTCGCCGAGGTAATGACGCCCGACATGGTGAATTTTTCAGGTCATATACATGGCGGTCATTTAATGCTCTTACTTGATAAAGCCGCCTATGCCTGCGCAGCCCGCTATTGCAAGCATTACGTCGTCACTTTATCCGTAGATCATATTTTTTTTAAAGAACCGATTTACGTAGGTGAGTTGGTAATGTTTTATGCCACCGTAAACTACGTCGGCAAAACCTCCATGGAAATCGGCATCAAAGTCATTGCCGAAAACCTAAAAAATGGCACACAACGCCACACCAACACGTGTTATTTCACCATGGTAGCCCTTAACGATAAAGGCAAACCCATTCCTGTCCCACCCTTATCACTACGCAACGAACTCGAACGCTACCGCTTCAAAGAAGCTGAAATGCGCCGCGCCTTACGCTTAGAATATGCCAAAAAACATCAAGCTCACAAACAAAAACGCAAGATTACCGATTAAAAAATTTATTAAATAACAAAACTACTCGTTAAAACTCCAGTGTTTTGAAGCACAATGGATATAAACAACTTATCCGCAGGATTTTAAAATTTTATGTCAGATAAAAACGCCGGAAAAATTATCAGCTTCTTCAATCATAAAGGAGGCTAGGCAAAACAACTTTAGTTTATAACTTAGGCATCATTCTTGCAGATAAAGGCTTTAAAGTGCTTTTAATTGATGCAGATCCACAAATGAATTTAACAACTGCTATGTACGGTCTCTCAAACAGCATAGAATATTCTACAACAGAAACCAATATACTGAGAGCCTACCTTATAAATTTGAACAGTCCATACGTAAAAACAGCAAGAATTATGACTTTATTTTAATAGATACTTCACCAAGCTCAAGCAGCATCGTCAATGCTTTAATTATGATGGGAAGCGATTATTTTATTGCACCCGTATCTCCTTCTTTTTTTTCGTTACAAGCTATAGATAATTTAAGTTCAATTTTTAATAATTGGGTCAATTTATTAGGTGGCTACGCTACTAATTTAGGCTTTCAAGGACTCACGTTTAAGCCCAAATTTTTAGGCTTGGTGGTACAAATGGCCAAAAGATTTAATGGCGGAACTGCAAATGAAAATATCACACGCTTCTCAAATAGCGCAGAAAAATGGATAGAAGAACTCAACGAAAGTGTCAAAAAATTTCAAATGTTTTCATTATTACGAGGAATGTCTATTACTGAAGAGGAGTTTAAACGCTACTTTACCGATAGCAGACCTTTTATCATTTCAAAATGCTGTGACTTTACTTCTCAATTAAGATCAATAGCAGAAAAAACAGGTGTTCCAGTAGCAAAACTTACTCAAGAATTATGCAACAAATATAAAGATTCTAATACCCAAGTAGATATCACCAAAGAAAATGGCCAATATCGCTTATCTCTTGATAGTATAGTTAAATCCTATAATAATGTTGCAGATGGCTTAATTAAACTAAAAAGCGCATGACAGAAATCAAACAATTTTAACTATTTAAAACACCCCAGCTTACTATACCCATTCCACTTCAAAAGGCTGGGTTTTTAACAAATAATTTTTTTGTTTAATAAAGTTTCTGAGTCGAGTAATAGCACGGCCTATTGCGAGACAATGAAAAATATTGTGCTTTCAAAATAATTCAAGGATAATAAGCTCCCTATGGCCCTTTTGCTGGTCGCGTCATAATGTTGACCTGCGAACCCCGCCAGGTCCGGAAGGAAGCAACGGTAGCAGCGAAGACAGTTATAACGTTAGGCGAGCAGGGGCCACCTTGCTGATGGGTAATAAAAAAATATGACCTACCAAGTACTCGCGCGCAAATGGCGCCCAAAAAATTTCGATGAGCTCACAGGCCAAACTGAAGTTCTAGCTGCTTTAATACACAGTTTAAATAATCAACGACTACATCATGCCTATTTATTTACCGGCACCCGTGGCGTCGGCAAAACCACTATCGCCCGCATTATCGCTAAATGTTTTAATTGTGCTCAAGGCGTTTCTGCAAAGCCTTGTGATCAATGCCAAAACTGTCTTGAGATTAAAGAAGGCCGATTTGTGGATCTTATCGAAATTGATGCCGCCTCACGCACCAAAGTTGAAGACACACGTGAAATTTTGGATAACATTCAATACGCACCTTCACAAGGCCGCTTTAAAGTGTATCTGATCGATGAAGTACACATGCTCTCCACGCACAGCTTTAATGCCCTTTTAAAAACCCTCGAAGAACCTCCGGCGCATGTCAAATTTTTATTAGCAACTACCGACCCTCAAAAACTTCCTATCACTGTGCTGTCACGCTGCTTACAATTTCACCTAAAAAATATTCCTCATGAAGCGATTTTTGAGCGCCTACAATTTATCCTTAATGCTGAAAAAATAAACTTTGACGTAGCTGCATTAAAATTAATCAGCAAAAGTGCAGCTGGAAGCTTACGTGACGCATTAAGCTTGCTCGATCAAGCAATCAATCAAGGAAATGGCGAGGTCATCCTTGAAAACACCCGTAAAATGCTAGGTTCGGCACCTAGTGATCTGTTATATCAAATCGCACATTTATTAGTAACAAAAAATCTTGGCGAACTTTTTCAAACCGCAGAAGCTCTGGGTAAAGAGCTGATTGATTACCAGGAGCTCACCGATTTTTTTCTTGAGCTTTGGTATGAAGTTTCATTAAAACAACAAATCCCCTCAGTAAAAACCTCAACACATCCACAAGAAATTCTAGAAGAACTAGCACAAATATTAACACCAACAGAAACACAATTATTTTACCAAATCTGCTTACATGGCAAACGTGATTTAGCGCTAGCACCCAGCCCATTCTTAGGCTTTAAAATGCTGTTATTACGCTTGAGTAGTTTTTATCCAGTTACAACTGAAACCTCTGACACAAAGTCAGTGCATGAAAAAAGCCATAAAAGCGCATCTAAAATAGCTATGCTAGCAACTCCTGCATCCACAAGTGCCGAACCAATAAAACCGCAAACAACAAGCCCAGCAAAAAAACTAGAAGCCCTCAACTGGGCTGAACTCATAAATTTATTACCCTTAACTGGCATGGTCAAACAACTCGCACGTCACTTATGCTTTCAAGAGCAACAGGGGCACACGCTCAAGTTTTCCCTCAATCGTGAACACCAAGCAAGCCTGAATGCACGCTTACAAAAAGAGCTAAATACCATACTAAACCACTATTTTGACACCGAAATTACGTTACAAATCGACCTAATTAACAATAGCTTAAATACCCCCGCAGCCATAGAGCATCAAGAAACGCAGGCCAAAAAAACCGCATTACAACAAAAAGTTTATAGCGATAGCAATTTAGACTTCTTAAAAAATAATTTTAATGCTATAATAACCGACATTAAAAGCCTAAAATAAACTTACCAAAGGAGACAATCATCATGGAATTGAACATGAATGAAATCATGGAACAAGCAAAAAAAATGCAAGAAAAAATGCAAGAAATTCAAAATTCACTAGTCAATTTAAAAGTCGTAGGCGAAGCAGGTAATGGCTTAGTGCGCGTTATTTTAAATGGCCGCCATGAAGCCCTGAAAGTATTTCTTGATTCCAGCCTCCTGAGCAAATCTGATGCTGAGCATAAACAATATGTAGAAGAATTAATTGCTGCTGCAATCAATCATGCTTCTGATCAAATCGAAGGCGCTTCACAAGAGCATTTAAAAGGCCTCGCTAGCAGCTTGAATATCCCAGAAAATCCTTTAATGGGCGGCCCGAACACCACCAGCAATTAAAAAATATAGCACTTCTCCCTTAAGGAGAAGTGCAATTAAAAGCTAACTTCATTTCGACTTTTGATCCATAGATCAACCCTGAGGCCGCATGTGCGGAAACAAGATCACATCACGAATAGATGGGGAATCAGTAAAAAACATCACCAAGCGATCAATGCCAATCCCTTCACCGGCAGTAGGCGGCAAACCGTACTCCAGCGCTTCGACATAATCAGCATCATAAAACATTGCTTCATCATCACCAGATTTTTTTGCTAACATCTGCTCACGAAAACGTTGCGCTTGATCTTCAGGATCATTTAACTCTGAAAAACCATTAGCCAATTCACGCCCCGCAATAAAAAATTCAAAACGATCTGTAATAAAAGGATTAACATCATTACGGCGCGCCAAAGGCGAAACTTCAGCAGGATATTCGGTAATAAAAGTAGGCGCTAACAATCGATGCTCAGCTACTTTTTCAAAAATTTCTATTTGAACTTTACCCAAGCCCACTTGCGGCAGTAATTCTATACCTAATTTTTTTGCAACAACACGCGCGCTATCTAATTGTTCTAAATCTGCCCTGTCAATCTCAGGCGCATAATGTGTGATCGCTTCAAGCACAGTCAATTTATTAAAAGGCTGACTTAAGTCATATTCTTGATTTTGATACGTCACCTTAGTAGTACCTAAAACTTTTTGTGCTAACCAAGGTAATAACTCTTCTGTCAAGCACATTAAATCTCGATAATCTGCATAAGCTTCATAAAATTCAATCATAGTAAATTCAGGATTATGCCGCGTTGATAAACCTTCATTACGAAAGTTACGATTAATTTCAAATACCTTTTCAAAACCGCCCACCACTAAACGCTTTAAATAAAGCTCAGGCGCAATCCGCAAATACATTGGTAAATCCAAAGCATGATGATGCGTTGCAAAAGGCTTAGCCGCCGCACCGCCAGGAATAACATGCATCATTGGCGTTTCTACTTCTAAATAATTTCGCGCCAATAAAAATTCACGAATACCTGCAATAATCTTGCTACGAATTGCAAAAACTTTACGGGTGCTTTCATTCATAACTAAATCAACATAACGCTTACGATAGCGTAGCTCTTGATCTGCAAGCCCATGAAATTTATCAGGCAGCGGCCGAAGCGCTTTTGTCAATAAAACTAATTCACTTGCATGAATAGAAAGCTCACCTGCCTGTGTGCGAAAGACTTTACCCTTCACCCCAACAATATCACCCAAATCCCAATGTTTAAATGCATCATAAATTGAACCCAATTCATCTTGACGCAAATAAATTTGAATCCGTCCTGACATATCTTGTAGGGTGATAAAACTAGCTTTACCCATCACCCGTTTTAACATGATGCGCCCCGCTACTGCATAAATATGGGTCTCAGTGCTTAATTGCTCTTTAGTTTTTTGTGCATAATGCTCATGCAAGTAAGCAGCAACAACATCACGTTTAAAATGATTAGGAAACACGACTTTTTGTTCAGCGCGCAACAGCGCTAATTTACCGCGGCGCTCATTGATCTCTGCACTTTCATCTTGAATTATTTCAGTCATACAGCAAAACAATTATTATAAAAAAAGCATCATAGCACACACTCAAAACACTTCAAAATGCAAAGTTTTTTACAAAAACGGATGGCAACGTTGCAAAACTTAACCAATTTAGTTAAGCTCGTAAATGTTAAATTCTTATTTATTTTTCAATTTTGGTTTTCTTAAAAAAGATAGCGTGGAGATCAGATCGTGCTAAGTTTACGGCATATTTATATCTGGCTATTTTCAATTATTATTTTTGTGGTTTTACTGATTAAATTTGCGACCCCTTGGTTGATGACCATTTATATCAATCAACAACTGCAAAAGAATCCTGATTATACTGGTAACGTACACTCTGTCAGCCTTAATTTATTAAGGCCCAGCATAAGCTTACATAATCTACATATTGTAAGCCGCACACCAGATGATCAATCTATTTTAGATATCCCCACCCTAAAAGTAACACCCAAGATTTTGCATCTGTTACGCGGACAAATTCACATGGAGATTTATGCTTTAGCACCTTCTTTAACTTTTGTTGTACGTACTCCTACTAAGGCTAAACCACAAACACCACCTGTTTATATTTGGCACGTTGCACGTGCACAATTATTGCCCTTACCAATCAGCGATATTTTTATTGATGATGGCTCAATACAATATATTGATAAAACTGCAGAGCCTATTTTTTTAATTAAAGCCATGCATATTCATGCTGAGATTCGAGATTTACAAAAACCAGCTTCAAAAACTAATCCTTTACCGGCTAACCTTAAACTGTATGCTAATACCTTAGGTGATGCTAACGCACAAGCACAAATAGCATTTAATCCAAAAGCCTCTTTACCTACTTTTGAATTAAAATTTTCTTTAAAACATTTACAGCTTAAGCAAATTAATAATTTTTTAGAAGCTTATACTGATTTAAGAGCAACAGCCGGAGAATTTAATTTATTTGTTGAAGCTACGGGAGCCAAGGGCCACATGCACGGTTATGCCAAACCTTTTTTTAAAAAAGTACAACTTACTTTATCTGAGGAAGATAAAAAAAGCTTAATTAAACATCTTTATAAAAGCGTTGCCCAGTGGCTAAGCGATATTTTAAAAAATAATGATACTGGCCATACAGCCACTAAAATTGAATTTAGTGGCTCGATCAACGACCCTAATGCCAGCCTTTGGAACACAATTATTAATCTTCTACGTAACGCTTTTTTAGAGGCTTTATTGCCACGTTTTGATTAATACCAATCCCACGTTAAAATGAGAATAATAAACTCGTGTCACTACTGGTCCTTGTAAAAAAATAACAAAAGGCTATTTTTCGAGGCGCCCTAAAATTTTAATTGAATTAAAACGCCTCCTGTGATACCATCTCCAGGCGTTGTAATTGAAAGGTAAAACATGGCACGCACAACGCATTTCATCTTTGTTACAGGTGGCGTAGTTTCATCTCTTGGTAAAGGGGTCACTTCTGCAACCCTCGGTACAATTCTCGAATCTCGTGGCTTAAAAGTCACCATGCTCAAGCTTGATCCCTATATTAATGTTGATCCTGGCACCATGAGCCCCTATCAACACGGCGAAGTCTTTGTCACCGAAGATGGCGCTGAAACAGATTTGGATTTGGGTCACTACGAGCGTTTTTTAACCACAAAAATGTCTCAAAAAAATAACTTTACTACAGGCAAAGTGTATTTACGGGTGATCGAGCGCGAACGTCGCGGTGATTATTTAGGTGCGACTGTACAAGTCATCCCCCACATTACTGATGAAATTAAACGCGGAATTTTTGATGCCTCAACCGGCTTTGATATCGCCTTGGTTGAAGTCGGCGGTACTGTCGGCGACATTGAATCACAACCATTTTTAGAAGCCATCCGCCAAATACGCTTCGAGCTTGGCAGCGAACACAGCCTCTTTCTCCATGTCACTTTAGTACCCTTTATTAAAACGGCAGGCGAACTAAAAACCAAACCGACACAACACTCCGTAAAAGATTTACGTTCCATCGGTATTCAACCTGATATTTTAGTTTGTCGCTCTGATGTTAAAATTCCGGAAGCTGAACGCCAAAAAATTGCTTTATTTACTAACGTTGCTACCGACGCGGTCTTCTCGGCTTATGATGTAGATACCATCTATAAAGTCCCACGCATGTTTCATGAACAGGGCCTGGACAAAACTGTCTTAGAAAAATTTAATATTAAAGCCAAACCCGCCAATATTAAAATTTGGGATGACATTACCCGCAAAGTAACCCACCCTAAAAATACTGTAACCATCGCCATGGTCGGCAAATATGTAAATTTAACCGATGCTTATAAATCTGTAACTGAAGCACTGCTGCACGCCGGCATTCACACCCTCACCCGCGTTAATATTCGTTATATCGATTCAACAATCATTGAAAAAAAAGGTATTGATATCTTAAAAGACGTTGATGGCATTTTAGTACCTGGAGGATTTGGTAATCGCGGCATCGAGGGCAAAATTGCTACAGTACAATTTGCACGCGAACACAACATTCCCTATTTTGGTATTTGCCTTGGTATGCAAGTTGCTCTAATCGAATTTGCAAGGCATGTCGCCGACCTCAAAAACGCAAACAGCACGGAGTTTGACCCTAAAACTTCCGCACCAGTCATTGCACTTATTTCCGAATGGACCGATGCGAATGGCCGTAAAGAAAAACGCAACAAAAATTCCAATTTAGGCGGCACCATGCGCCTAGGACGCCAAGCTTGCAAGCTAGAAAAAAACACGCTCACTCAAAGCTTATACAATGAAACCACCATACACGAACGTCATCGCCACCGTTATGAAGTAAACAATCAATTCATTCCTGAATTAACACAACATGGCTTAAAAATTTCTGGATATTCACAAGACGAAAAACTAGTCGAAATTATAGAAATTCCTGAACATCCTTGGTTTATAGGCTGCCAATTTCACCCTGAGTTCACTTCTAATCCACGCACTGGGCAACCCCTATTCATTGGCTTTATCAAAGCAGCTTTAGCACATCATAAGGAAAAATAAATTATGCAATTATGCGGCTTCACTATTGGCCTTGATCAACCATTTTTTTTAATTGCTGGCCCATGCGTCATCGAAAGCGAAGGCTTAGCACTGGATACTGCTGGAATGCTAAAAGAAATAACAACTAAACTAAATATTCCTTTTATTTATAAATCCTCTTTTGATAAAGCCAATCGTACTTCTAGCAAAAGTTTTCGGGGCCTAGGGGTTGAGGCGGGTCTAAAAATTCTCGCTCAAGTTAAAAAACAATTGAATGTCCCAATACTAACTGATGTACATGAAGATAGCCCACTTGATGAAGTTGCTAGCGTTGTTGATGTATTACAAACACCCGCATTTTTATGTCGCCAAACAAATTTTATGCAAAACGTCGCGCGCACCCAAAAACCTGTGAATGTAAAAAAAGGCCAATTTCTTGCGCCTTGGGACATGCATAATGTCGTAGCCAAAATGCATGAAACCGGTAATAAACAAATCATGGTCTGCGAACGAGGTGTTAGTTTTGGTTATAACAATCTTGTTACCGATATGCGTGCTCTAGCTATTATGCGCGCAACAGGGTGCCCAGTAGTTATGGATGCAACTCATGCCGTACAACTCCCAGGGGGTCAAGGCAATAGTACCGGCGGTCAACGCGAATTTATCCCAGTCATTGCCCGCGCTGCCATCGCCACAGGAATTTCTGGATTATTTATGGAAACACACCCTAATCCCAATGAAGCTAAAAGCGATGGCCCTAACAGTTGGCCCCTTGGCAAAATGCAAGAGCTGCTAGAGATTCTCAGCGCCTTAGATCATGTGGTAAAATCGCGACAACTTTGGCACGAACAATTAAAGTAAAGGCACCTCAAAAAATATAAGGACTTTTTCATGAGTACTATCAAAACCATTCACGCCTATGAAATTTTAGACTCACGCGGCAATCCCACGCTCGCTTGTGAAGTAACCTTAAATACTGGCGTTCAAGGCCTGGCACGAGTTCCTTCAGGCGCATCTACTGGCTCACGCGAAGCACTCGAATTACGCGATAAAGATCCTAAACGCTATGATGGCAAAGGCGTGCTCACAGCCATCAAAAACGTTAATGAAATTATCAACCCTAAATTAAAAGGCCTTAAAATCAACGAACAGGCAAAATTAGACCAACTCATGATCGAGCTTGATGGCACTGAAAATAAAAGCCATTTAGGCGCCAACGCCACCTTGGCAGTATCGCTTGCTGCTGCACATGCAGCGGCCAATGACGCGCATTTACCTTTATTTCGTTATCTCAATCAAGATGGCAAAGTCAACCTTCCGGTACCGATGATGAACATCATTAACGGCGGCGCTCACGCCGATAATAATTTAGACTTTCAAGAATTTATGATTGTTCCTTGGGGCGCATCTAATTTTCACGAAGCCATTCGTTACGGCACTGAAATATTTCATGCTCTCAAAAAAACCTTAAAACAAAAAAATCTTAACACCAACGTAGGTGATGAAGGCGGATTTGCCCCAAGCTTAGATTCCCATGAACAAGCGCTAAGCATTATTATGGCAGCGATCGAAAGCACAGGCCTAACACCTGGTGAAGACGTAGCACTTGCATTAGATTTGGCGAGCTCCGAATTTTATAAAGATCATCATTATTTTCTAGCTTCAGAAAATAAAAAATTAACTTCAGCACAATTAGTCGATTACTTAAAAAAATTTACAGATAACTACCCAATCATCTCTATTGAAGATGGCATGGCCGAAAATGACTGGCAAGGCTGGAAATTACTCACTGAAAGCCTCGGAAAAACCACCCAGCTGGTCGGCGATGATGTCTTTGTTACCAATGTGAAGATTTTAAAAAAAGGCATTGAAGAACACATCGGCAACGCTATTTTAATTAAACTCAATCAAATTGGCACGCTAACCGAAACCTTGGCCACCATTCATATGGCTCATAAAGCCGGCTACAAGACGATTATTTCCCATCGTTCAGGTGAAACTGAAGACACTACCATCGCTGACCTTGCAGTCGCCACACATGCCGGCCAAATAAAAACTGGCTCACTCTGCCGCAGCGAACGCGTAGCAAAATATAATCGCTTACTTACCATTGAACAAATCCTTGGATCTGATGCCCACTACGCCGGTAAAAGTGCCTTCAAAATTTAAGGCTAAAAATGAAAGCTCAGTTTTTTAAAAATGATCAATTCACAAAAGTTTTAATCGCGGTTTTGATATTTTTACAAATCCCTTTATGGCTTGGAAGCGGGAGCATTTTTAGCTTGTTGTATACTTACGAACAACAATATGTAATTTTAAAAGAGATCAAAAATTTAAAAATCGCCAACCAAACCTTAAGTGATAAAATTGCCGCCTTAAAAGCAGGCAACACTGAAATCGAAGCCCGCGCACGCCTGGAATTAGGCCTCGTCAAACAAAACGAAATTTACTATCAAGTGATCTATCACCCTGAAAAAAGCGCTATGTGGTAGCATGCTTGGTAGATACCAAACGCAGTTCAAGATGCGAATTTTTTACTTGGCGTTAAGTTTTCACTGTTTGTTCCTGTAGCAAAAAGCCCATGCTGTAGGGGCGTAGCTTGCTACGCCCGGTAACTGCAGGACTTTGAAGCTCATAAGCAATGATGATTTTTTTATTAAACAGGCTTACTTCTTCATGTCAATGCCTTTGCCGTGCCGGGCGTAGCAAGCTACACTACTGTCCGGAGAAAATGGTAAGACGTTCTCCCCATCCTTTGTATATGATGTTGTTGAATAACGATGGA
>JAGVKT010000108.1 GCA_020050355.1 Gammaproteobacteria bacterium
GCCCCTACAGCACGGCGTTTGCTTTTGGGACAAACAATGAAAACTTAACGCTTTGTAAAAATTTCGACTTTTGATTCACATAAAAAATTAAAAAAGATGAAAAAAATAATCTATCTCACCTTATCAAAGCCACAGAACTTCTGTTATGATACTCAGTCCATAAAAAATTTATTGATATAAGCAGTACCATGACTTTGTGGGAGCAGTGTTTAAAGATACTCCAAAACGACACGCCAAGTACAGATTATGCCACGTGGCTTATGCCGTTGCAGGCTGAAGAAAGTGAAATGGATTTGCTTTTGTATGCTCCCAATCGTTTTGTGATGGAATGGGTGCGCGATCGTTATCTTAGCAAAATTAAAGATATTCTCGAAAATTTATTACCAAGCAAAGCAGTAAATTTAAAAGTAGGCTCTGTGGCACTACCGCCTACCGAAATAAAAAAAACTAAAACAACAACTGCAAAAGAAACCTTAACTCAAGAAAATGGCTTGAATGTGCGTTTTAATTTTAATAACTTTGTTGAAGGGAAATCTAATCAATTAGCAAAAGCAGCGGCACAACAAGTCGCAGAAAATCCTGGACGTGGCTATAATCCGCTATTTTTATATGGCGGTGTGGGTTTAGGAAAAACCCATTTAATGCATGCGATGGGCAATTTAATTTGCCAAAACAATCAAGGCGCAAAAGTTTTATATTTACATTCCGAGCGCTTTGTAGGTGATATGGTTAAAGCACTACAAAATAACGCCATTAATGCCTTCAAAGAGCGCTATCGTAGTTTAGATGCATTGCTCATTGACGACATTCAATTTTTTGCCGGTAAAGATCGTACACAAGAAGAATTTTTTCATACCTTCAATGCATTACTTGAGGGACATCAACAAATCGTAATTACCTGTGATCGTTATCCAAAAGAGATTAGTGGCTTAGAAGAGCGCTTAAAATCTAGATTTGGCTGGGGCTTGACGATAGCTATAGAGCCTCCAGATTTAGAAACGCGCGTAGCAATTTTAGTAAAAAAAGCGCAAGAATCTGCGATTGAATTAAATCACGAAGTTGCTTTTTTTATTCCCAAGCGCTTGCGTTCAAACGTGCGTGAATTAGAAGGCGCTTTAAAGCGTGTGATTGCGAATGCTAATTTTACGGGTAATCCGATCACTATCGATTTTGTACGCGAAGCACTACGAGATTTGTTATCACTACAAGACAAGCTGGTGACACTAGATAACATTCAGAAAACCGTGGCAGAATATTATAAAATTAAATTGATAGATTTGTTATCTGCAAAACGCAATCGTTCATTAGCACGACCACGTCAGGTTGCCATGACTTTGGCTAAAGAATTAACCAATCATAGTCTGCCTGAAATTGGCCAAGCTTTTAGTGGTAGAGATCATACCACGGTGTTGCACGCGTGCCGCACGATTAACGGTTTACGTGAAACCAATATCAGTATTGCAGAAGATTATCAAAACTTATTACGTATTTTATCAACATAGGGAGCAGAATAATGAAATTTACAGTGGTGAGAGAAACTTTACTAAAACCTTTACAAGCGATTATTTCAGTCGTAGAAAAAAAACAAACCATGCCAATCTTAAGCAATCTTTTGGTGGTGGTAACCGAAAATATGGTGGAGTTAACAGCGACCGATCTAGAGCTTGAATTAATTGCTAAAGCGCACTTAGATAATCCAGCAGAGCCAGGAAAATTAACAGTTCCAGCAAAAAAGTTTTTTGATATTTTTAAAAGCTTGCCTGAGGGTGCAAGCGTAGAAGTAAAAAGTGAAAGCCCTGAAAAAATTATGGTCAAATCAGGTAAAAGCCGTTTTACGCTTGCGGGTTTATCAGCGAATGACTTTCCAAGTATGGAAACGCAATTAGGTCATGTGACCATTGAAATTGCACACAAAGTCTTAGTAACTTTAATTCGCAAAACTAATTTTGCCATGGCGCAACAAGATGTACGTTATTTCTTAAATGGCATGTTGCTAGAAGTAAGTGAAAAGAATTTGCGTGGCGTAGCTACCGATGGTCATCGCTTAGCATTAGCAAGCGAAGAGATTGAAGGACATGCTGGAGTAAATCAAGTGATTGTTCCTCGTAAAACAATCATGGAACTATTAAGAATTTTACAGCCTTCAGATGAAACCTTAAAAATTATTTTTGGCACGCATTTTATTCGCATCATCATGAATGATTTAACCTTAACTTCAAAATTAGTAGATGGTCGTTATCCAGATTACAATCGCGTTATTCCGACCACTGGCAAAAATATTTTGATTGCTTCTAAAGATGCCTTAAAACAATCTTTACAGCGAACCGCCATTCTTTCTAACGAAAAATATCGGGGTGTGCGCTTATCGGCTGCTAATAATGTATTAAAATTAGTTGCAAATAATCCAGAGCAAGAAGAAGCAGAAGATGAATTAGAAGTCGCTTATGTAGGTCAGGAAATTGAAGTAGGTTTTAATATCAGCTATCTGTTAGACGTCTTAAACGTACTTGAGAGTGAAAACGTAAAAATTACTTTGACCAATAATGTAAGTAGCATTTTATTACATGACCCTGAGAGCTCTAAAGCCGTATATGTGGTTATGCCGATTAGGTTATAAATAATGCTGTTTAAAAATGCATAAACCTTTAAGGCTGGCAACACGGCAAAGTAAACTTGCGCTATGGCAGGCAAATTGTGTCAAAACATTATTGCAAGAACTTGAGCCTGGCATCGACATTATACTTGTGCCTTTGGTGACAGAGGGAGATCAAATTACTGATCGCCCCCTTGCAGAATTTGGCGGTAAGGGTTTATTCATAAAAAATCTAGAGCAGGCTTTATTAAAGGGCGATGCTGATTTTGCGGTACATTCAATGAAAGATATGCCGCCAGTTTTAGGTCAAGAGTTTTGTATTCCAGCAATCTTGGCTCGAGCTGCGCCCTATGATGTTTTAGTGGCGCCACATTATCGAAATTTAAAAGCATTACCCACAGGCGCGCGCGTAGGCACAAGCAGTGTACGTCGGGCAGCGCAGCTAAAACACTGGCGTCCTGATGTGCATGCGGTACCGATTCGTGGCAATATTGATACGCGTCTTCATAAATTGATAGCAGAGCAATATGACGCCTTAATCTTAGCGCAAGCGGGGTTAGAGCGCTTAGGGCTAGCGCAGCATATTAAAGAAATATTTACGCCCTCGATGTTTTTGCCCTCAGTGGGTCAAGGTGCATTAGGTATCGAATGTCTAAAAAAAGATAACGCGTTGTGTGCGCTTCTAAAAAAATTAAATCATCAAGAAAGTTTTATTTGCGTCCAAGCCGAACGCGCGATGAATGCCTATTTAGGTGCACATTGTGATTCACCAGTCGGCAGCTTTGCCTCTATAGAAAATAATATGTTAATTTTACAAGCTGAAGTATTAAATCATGATGGCAGTAAAAAAATTAAAGCAGCACTTGAGGGTTCAATGTTCGAACCAGAGCCACTAGGCAGAAGCGTTGCAGAAAATTTACTAGAACAGGGTGCTAAAGCGTTTTTCTAATCACTATGAATTTTAAGCTTTTGATCATTAACAATGATAGCAAGCAAAGCCGCAAACAATAAGCTGATTGGTACAACCACAACAGCATGTTGATAGGCAGCTAGAGAGTAAATGCGTATATCGCCTTGCATTTGCCCAGTCCAGTAATGATCAAGCAGCCAACCGACAAAATTTTGCATAAACATACCGCTTAACATCACTAAGAAATTAACAAAAGCAATAGCAGTACCGGTAGTATTATGAGTACACACATCCCGCCCCATTGCAAAAGTCAGAACTTCAACACTCGACGCCATACCAAACAAAATAAATAAAAAGCAAACCCAACTAAAAGATAAGTTCGGCATATACAAAACCAAGCAAGAAGTAATGGCAGCACTGAGTGCGCCAATCCAAATAATGCGCAACCGTTTTTTGATCAGATTAGAAATGATCCCTTGAAAGGGTGAACCCAAAACCCAACCCAAATAGATCATTGAAATCGCTAAGCCTGCTTGCGTTAAACTGTAATTATGAAATTTTTGTAAATAAGGAATACCCCAAAGGTCTGCAAATACGATAGTGGGTAAAAATAATAATCCTCCCAAAGTGCCCGCCAACCATAAATAAGGTAAGCGAATTAATTTTAGTAATTGTTTAAAAGCTTCTTTAAGAGTGCTGGTATCTTCTTTAATTTTTAATGTTTTTGAATAATGTTCACCGTAAGTTAATGCACAATAAAAGATAACTGCGAGCACCAAACCCATCAAAGCAAAAAATTTAATGATTCCATCCCAACTGGTGCGTTGCATAGCATGCGTTAGTGCAACGTCACCAAAGGCGGCACCTAAAAAACCAATAGTAGTACAAGTACCCGAAAAAGAAGCAAACCACCAAAGTGGCAGCCAGCGTGAAGCAAGTTTTAAAGCACCCACAAAAGCAAAAGCAGAGCCAAAGCCCTGTAAAAAACGACCTAAAGCAGCTACGGCATAATTACTACTCGTAATAAATAAAAAACTACCACAAGCACAAGATAAAATGGCAACAATCAACACATGTTTAAGACGAAAACGATCAACAATTACGCCTACCAGGAGCTGCATAGGGGTATAAGCATAATAATAAAAACCGATTAAGGTCCCAAAAAGCGTGGCATCAACATTAAAGGCTTGCATGAGCGGTATTTGCATGACCGAAGGCGCAATCCTTAAAAAATATTCATAGCAATAAAAGAATGCACCTAAAAGTACAATAAAAACGCCGACACGGCTAGTTTTATGAACCATGATATGCTTCCTTAATCTTCGCCTTCTTGAGTGTAGGTAAAATAGGCACCATAAATAAATACAAATAATGATAGAAAAGCCAAACAAATAAAACTGGTGGTTGTAGAAAAGTAGTTATGATTTTCAGTAAGAATATTATTACCAAAATATGAAATCGTCACGATGCCAATAAAGTAAATAAGCATCCACGAAGCGCCTTTAAGCATACGTAGAAAGCCACGGCCTTTATGTAATTTTCCTTCATAGTAAGTATAAAAAAGTAACCCGGGAATCATTAAAAAGGCAATTTCCGCATTAAGCGGCCAAGCAGCGTAAAATAATAAAATAGACAAGACCAAAAGTAAAAGCGGCGCAATAATTGCCGCTCCTGGTAACATAAATTGATCACGCGCCTTCAACAAATCTCGATGTTTGATCCGATTTGCAATAGTAATGACGGGTGCGGGCACATAAGAAAATAAGTGCAATACAGAGATAACGGCAACAAGCTGATACCAGCCTTTAAAAACTAATAAAAAAATGATTCCAATCAGGGTGCTTACGATCAGCGCATTACGTGGTGTATGGTGTACGGGGTGTAGGTAACTTAGGGTTTGGGGAAGGTGGCGCTCTTTAGAGAGTGAAAACATAATACGTGAACTTGATGCTAGATAAGCAACAGCACAAGCACCAGGCGAAATAGCCGAATTGATATAAATTAAAGTAACCATAATTTGTAAATTGGCAAGAGTTAATAAATCGACATAAGGTGAACGAAAATTAATATGAGCCCAGCCTTGTTGGGCTAATTGCAGCGGGTTAATGCTGCCGATAAATACGTATTGTAAGAATAAATAAACGATAAGACAAAAAACAATGCTGCCCAAAACTGCAATAGGTAACATCGTTTTAGGAGACTTAATTTCTTCAGAAAAAGTAAGTGGTAGTTGAAAGCCGTTAAAAGACATCACTACGCCACAAGCAACCACACTGGTTAATACTGCCTTCCAGCCGTAGGGCATAAAAGTACTGACAGAATTGCCAAAGTTTTCGTGGTGTAATCCAGAGATGCACAAAGCAATAATTGTTAATAAAGGCACCAATACCTTGATGATAGTGAAAAAGTTGTTAAAGCGAATGAAAAAACGCACGCTCCAATTATTAATAAACATAAAAAATAACATAAGCAAAGTGCCATAAAAAATACCTAAAAGGCTTAAGCTATGAGTGTTAATATTATAAAGTAACTGCATATGGGGGGTGAGCTGGCTTAAATATTGAATAATCGCCAAAGCTTCAATAGGTGCTACCGCCACAATGCTCAGCCAATTAATCCAAGAAGTTAAAAAGCCACAAAAGCGACCATGAGTGCGGTGAGAGTAATATCCGATGCCACCTGAAGAGGGAAAGCAGCTGCCAATTTCAATATAAAAGAGACCGACCATAAAAGCGACAAAAGCGCCAATAAGCCAAGAAATAAGACCTGCAGGGCCGGCAATTTCTGCAATTTTTTGAGTGCCTAACAACCACCCCGAGCCAATGATGGTAGCAACACCAGTCATGGTTAAAGAAAAGGTTGAGATATTTTTTTTAAAGCCAATACGCTTACGATGTTGCACTTCCGTTGCCATAAAGTATTCTCCATATTATCCGTAGCATGCTTTCAGCTTCTCGATGATACCAGATAAGGGGATGTTGTAAACCTCAGCACTGTTGCGCGCCTTGTATTCTACTTTTTGTTCAGCAAGTAATTTATCGCTAATAACGATGCGGTGAGGGATGCCAATGAGATCCATATCTGCAAATTTAATACCCGGGCGTTCATCCCGATCATCCAAGACAACTTCAATATGTAGTTGTTGGAGTTTTTGATAAAGTTCATCACTGATTTTTTTAACCTGCTCATTTTGTTGATATTGAATAGGCACGATAGCCACTTGAAAAGGAGCCATCTCAGTAGGCCATAAGATTCCTTTAGCATCATGGTGTTGTTCAATGGCAGCAGCAATCACACGAGTAATGCCAATGCCATAGCACCCCATTTGTAAAGGAATGCTGGCGCCAGTCTCATTTAAAACAACACAGTTCATCGCTTGAGAGTAACGATCACCCAATTGAAATATGTGTCCAACTTCAATGCCACGCGCATGTTTTAAAGATCCTTGACCATCGGGGCTGCGATCACCAATAACAACTTTACGTAAGTCGCAAACTTGATAGTTTTTAATATCGCGATCCCAGTTAACGCCTTTATAATGTTGACCATCACGATTTGCGCCAACGACAAAATCAGCTAATACAGCGGCATCACGATCTACAAAAATAGGCAGTGGGCAGTGAACCGGCCCTAAGGAGCCTGCGTGCGCCGAAAAGATGTTAAAGATTTCTTCTTGCGTAGCAAGTTCAAAATGATCATTCATCTCCGAAAGCTTTTTGGCTTTAATTTCATTAAGCTCATGGTCGCCGCGTAAGACAAAGGCAAAAAACTTGCCCTGAGCATTTTTGCCTATCATGGTTTTGACGGAGCTTGTTGCAGGAATGTTAAATTGCTCTGTTAAGTCTTTAATCGTTTTCGCTTCAGGCGTGTCAAACAAAGTTAAGGCCGTAGATGCTGCAGGACGCTGTACTTGTGGTGGCAAGGAAGTAGCCTGCTCAACATTAGCAGCATAGGTTCCGGTATCTGCATAAAAAATATCGTCTTCCCCCACGGATGCCAAAACGTGAAATTCATGCGTAATAGACCCGCCAATAGCTCCAGAATCAGCCTCTACTGCCCGAACCTCAAGACCCAAGCGTTTAAAAAATTTTAGATAAGCTTGATACATCGCGGTGTAAGTTTCTTGGAGCGATTCTTTGTTAAGATGAAAAGAATAGGCATCTTTCATGACAAATTCACGGCCGCGCATGACGCCAAAGCGTGGGCGAATTTCATCACGAAATTTAATTTGAATTTGATAAAGATTCATTGGTAACTGGCGATAACTTTTAATCTCGCGGCGGCAAATATCCGTGATCACTTCTTCATGTGTTGGACCAAAGCAGAATTTACGTTCATGGCGATCTTGAAGGCGCAATAATTCAGGACCGTATTTTTCCCAGCGATAAGATTCTTGCCAAAGCTCTGCTGGAATAACATTTGGCATTAACAGTTCTTGTGCCCCAATAGCGTCCATTTCTTGCCGCATGATTTCTTCAACTTTACGCAAGACACGCCAACCCAAAGGTAACCAAGTATAAATACCCGAAGCAAGCTTACGAATAAGCCCTGCACGCAACATAAGCTCATGGCTAATAAGGTCAGTATCCTTTGGCGCTTCTTTGCTGGTCGCAAGTAAGTAATGAGCTAAACGCATAAAATCCTTTTCAGAAAAAAAACCATTTTGCCAAAATAAGATGATTTTGTCATCATTGCCTGTGGAAAGTAAGATTAGGGTATATACCAAAAGCAATTCAAGATGCGAAATTAATTTCACTTCTCGGAATAAAAAAAGAGCAAGGTTAAAGGGTGCGCGATTGCCGTCATCCTCTTCACTGCCGCTCCGCACTACCATCCGGCACTACCGTCTCTCACTACCGTCTCTCACTACCGTCCCCTCTACCGCCCCCACTACCGTCCCCACTACCGTCATCCTGATTTTTTCGCAGAAAAACATCAGGATCCAGCCCGCCTAAGGTCAAGAGCATGCGTGAAATAAATAAAACAATCTTTATTTGATTTTATTAGGAGCAGATGTATATGGTTCTATAAAATTTTAGTAGAAAGAAGAAAATTAAACTTATTGAAGATGTATACCTTGAGTGGGATGATGGGTATTATTGCCTATTGTAGAGACTTTGATTTCCACGCATGCTCTTGACCTTAGGCGGGCTGGATCCTGATGTTTTTCTGCGAAAAAATCAGGATGACGGTAGAGGGGGCGGTAGTGGGGACGGTAGAGGGGACGGTAGTGAGAGACGGTAGTGCCGGATGGTAGTGCAGAGCGGCAGTGAAGAGGATGACGGCAATCGCGCACCCCTTAACCTTGCTCTTTTTTATTTCGAGAAGTGAAATTAATTTTGCATTTTGAAATGCGTTTGGTATATACCTATTGTACTTCAAAACATTGGAATTTTAACAAATAGTTTTTTTGTTTAATAAAGTTTCTCATGTATCAAGAATAAACATAAAACACGATTGTATTTTTTAAGATGTGTGTTAGCATGATAAAAAAAATTACCACCATAAACTCTTTCATGAAAGAAAAAAATATTGATAATGAACTCCCCATTGAGGCATTACCTAATATGGTGCGCATTATGAATTATTTTCATTTGGCGCTAACAGATGAAATCAAAAATTTCGAAGAAGAAGGCGACAAAAAAAAGTTTCATGCAATTTTAATCGGTCTTAAAGAAGATTTAATGCGCTTCGAAAATCGTTTTAATGATTGGTTGGATGAAGCAGTGACCTCGCCACAACACCAAGAATTAAAAGAATTTGAAACATGCTTACAAAATGCGAGAGATCTCGTTTCTTTGGCAGAACAATATTTAGTTCCAGTTCAGTAATCATAAATTGATAAAATAACAAACAGTTTGTAAAGTAATGAGCTATGCCATTGTTACTTCAAAAGGCAACTTTTCTATTGTGGTTTCTGCTTGAGTATTTTAGAATATAATATAATCAGATTATAAAATGCTCTATCGATGAATCTTATACAAACCGAGCCGCTCACGATAACGTTGATTAAAGAAAACGCCGGTGAGCGCTGGGTATTTACAGCGCTAGAATTATTATTTGAAACTCGATTACATCAAGAATATAAAATTATTATTACCGTGATTTCAAATGCGAGCTTAGAGGCATTTTCGTTAACTACGGATTTTAATGTAGGTGATTGGTACAGCGTTGAAGTAAATTTTCTTGCGCGGCAACAAGTAATGTATTTGCAGGGCCTGTGTACCGAGCTTGTAGCTACAGGCCAATATCACAATAACCAAGAATTACATACCCTAACTTTAAGTTCAGAGTTATTCCCGTTATTTAACAATCGCCGTTGTGGAGTTTATTATGGCGGCAACGTATTGGATGTAATCAATAAAGGCTTAATTGAGGTAACAACAAAATTTAAATTAGCACAGCACACATCTTTTGAAAAAAAAATAATGCAACCCATAAATATTGCCTATCCAAAACAATTATCTTTAACACAATATCTTGAAGCCGATATGGCGTTTATTCTACGGCAGTTGCGTCAATCAGGAGTGTGGTTAAATTTTTATCATCATTTTACAAATCCTGATGACCTAGAATTAAAAAGCGCGCCTAAAGTAAATCTCACTCTAGGCGATCATAATGCTGCATTTAGGCGCTATCCCCATGCCGTAAAAATTTTATCTAAGGCACAGCATTTAGGCATGGGCATTTATGAAATAACTTATCATGCAGAGGGTACAGCTTTGGGGTCTGTCGAAGGAATTTATCAGGATGAAATCACCGGCCAAACTTTAAGTCATCAAGCAAAGATTACTGCAAGTTTAGGCAAGCAAATTTTCAAATACACTTTACCACATACCGCATTAACCCAAGCGCAGGTGCAGTATCAAGCACAGGTGGTTGCGGAGAGTTTATCATTACGACAAAAAACATGTTCAGGTTATTTTCAAGGCCTGAACATTCAAGCAGGCTATATTATTGAGGTACAAGATAAAAATCTCGAGCTTTCTCAGGAATATATTTTGCAAGAAGTTCGTTACCATTTTTATCAATCAACCGTTCGGGAAGGCTCCATCACTTTATATCAGCAAAAGCATAGCTTCAAAGCATATCCATTGCAGGTGCCCTATCGTGAGCTTTTAATTGATGCGCAAGGACAAGAGCCAGAGTTATATCAAAGCCCAAAATATCGCGGTGTCATGTCTGGAGTTTTTGCTTTAACAAAAGGGCAGCATACGGTCATGCCGGATCGCTTAGGCAATATCCCTTTGTGGTTCCCATACCAGTATTGGTATGCTTGTCAGGAGCAGCCGTGTCGGTATACGCGCGTGCTTTCACCCGCAAGTCAAGGCGGGCGGGCAGGCGTGAGTTTCCCCTACTATCAAGATACAGAATTTGTATTAATGTTTATTGATGGGCATTTAGATCGGCCGGTGATTAAGGGAACCGTTGCTAATCATTTGACCGGACATTTGCATTCACAAAACATACAAAAACGTTCAGCCTTGGTTTTACCCCAAGGGCAACACTTGGTTTATTCAAATACTCCAGGAAATCAGAATTTTTTAAAATACGGTACCACGCACAATGAGGGCGCAGATGACACCTATGTACTGTTAAGTAATTATCAAAACAAAGAACAGCCAGGCACAAAAAAATTAGACCACCAGCAATTCAGTACCCAAAATTATGAGCGTGTTGTTATTGGGCATGTGCATCAACAAAGTGCAAGCCTGAACAATAAAGAAATGGCGCAACAAGAAGGCCCCAAAACTTATTTACTAATTCAGTTGTGTGATCAAAGCAATCATAAAAAGCCGCAAGCTAAAGCAATTTTAAAAAATTATTTAAGCGCAATTAACGCAGATTTTATTTTTACAGATCAAATCGGTGCGACGCATACATTGCAGCGACAGATCAATACAAGCAAGAGCAATCATACCTTTAAAGTTTTGCTCGCAGCTCATGTTGGGGCGATAGATTTAAAAAATATTGAAGTAGCGTTAACTCATGCCAGCCCAGAAAATCCAGAAATCGCCATCAACATCATCGCGTTAAACGCTCGGCCTTTGTTGCCGCATCGCCGTGTGAAGCTTGAGTCGCAGGTGTGGCAGGAGAATCAAGCCAATGATGCCCAAGGGAATCTTTATTATACAGTTTATTTAACAATCTTAGCGCCGCCGTGTATGCTGAATTTTCGACATGATTTTTATGCTGCACAACATAAATTGCCTCAGGAGGATGAAGAAATCTATTCTTGTCTGCAACCCTTATTTGTGAGTACAACAAATACATTTTTTTGTCATACCGAGTTAACTCAAGAAAAGCTAAATTTTTATAAAGCACAAGGCAATAATGTCTTAATTTTTATTCATGGTTTTAGTGTAACTACAGGTAATTATCCAGTAGATTTCGTGCAAGTAGCAGATAAAAGCATTCGGCCCTCAGGTTATTTTACCTTATATCGCAGCGCTGCTTTTATAAAACAGCGTTATCAAGGGGATGAAGCAGCAGAGTTGTTAGCTTCAAAGCAGCGTTACGGTACAGGCGCTTGTCGTTGGCAAATTGCTATGGAATATAATTTAAATCGCGCTTTTGGTTTTGATGATCAAGATTATGCTAAGTACACACGCATTATCAACGTGATCTGGCAAGGTGATCCGGCATCACCCGCAAATTATATGGCGGCAATCCCCATGAGTGAGTTTCCCGCACGTCAATTATTCAAAGTCATTCAACAATTGCATAATGCAAAGATTGCTATTGAGCTCATGGCACATTCTTTAGGAAATGCATTATTAGCAAGAGTTTTAGATTTATGCGCTCAAGCTAAAATTAAAATCAAGCATGCGCATTTGTGGCAGCCTGCTTTACCCGAGACAGCGCTTGCTGATAACGCACAACAATATTTACCAGTATTGTTGTGGGATGCAGAAAAAAATAAAATCAAACTGCCATGTGCTTACGATTACTTACATGCGCATGAAGGTGCCGAAGCAATTACCGTTTTATTTAGCAAGCAAGATACAATTTTAGGGCCATTACCTGAGGCTCTAGTACGGAATAAATTAAACTTATTAAAGGATCGAGCACAAGATAAAATAAGTTTTTTGCAAACGTCATTTCTTTACGCCTGTGATCCAAGCCTATGGGTGAGCGAGCTTTGGCTTAAAGAAAATGCCGCAAGCAATATAACCTTATGGCGTACTATTCAAGATCCGGGCGCGGGTTGGAGTTTTGCAATTCCTGCTGCGATCATTAGATTTATGGATCAGCAGGTTTTGCGTTTAGCTGCTATACATCAGCGTATGTTGTCGATTTATCACCTGGCTAATTTATATCGTTATCCATTGGATTGTTTATTACATGGTAGTGCAGCAGATTTGGCAAGTTATTATCAGCATTGGCAAGAAATGTTTATCAACATAGAAGTAGACAACTCTGATGGCCATAACACGAGCACAGTCGCAATGAAAGCAACGCTCGAGCAACAAGCGCGCTTCTTACATAAGCTCCATCCGCAATTACTCACTTTTGCAGTAATCCTGCTCAAGGGCTATTACGCAGTAACTTACGGGAGTGCGCGCGCAACAACGCTGGTAGATTTAGAAAGTGAACAACATCAAGCCACAGCAAAGACGCATTTAATAGGGCTGCTTACCGAAGATTATCCAATATTGTACGGTCTAAATTGGAAGCAAATAAGCAATCCATTAGCGGCACCCTCAAAACAAACAATTTTAGTAGCAACGCTTTTAATAACTTGTTTGATGACACCCGCTGCGGTGCCTAGAGCTGCTTTAGGCTACACTCCTGCTTCAAAGATATTTACCAAAAATATTTATGCTTTAGATCAAGGAATAGCATTGACGGATCATAACGGCATGTTATTCCCAAATTCTAATATGGCGCAAGAAATCTATCATGACAAGTTATGTGCAGGTGGTCATCATTTCGCCATCGATCATTTTGGTACTTGGAGAACATAATGCGCTATAAAAAATTATTAAAACAAAGTGTAATGGCGTTATTTTGGGGCATGTTGGTATTGCCCGCAGGGCTGACTTTATTAGGATTTATCATCATCATGTTGTCTTTTATCATGCAAGGAGGAATTGGCTTAGCGCTGCTTGATTGGGGTACAGATATTTATATGTCCATTTTTTATTACTATCTGCCATTGAGTTTAGCCACGACAATCTTAGCGTTAATAACATTGCGCTATCGACAGCGGACCAAAGAAAAAATGCTTCAAGCCTCCGGCGGCACCTCTTGTGGTGGTGCTTGAGGGAGCTCATTGGGAGGTAAAGGAATTTCTGGAGCTTGCTTATCAAGAGTAGTATTCACAAAAGGGCTCCCAAGATTAAGAGTTTTTTGGTTTTTTAGGAGGGGTGTCATGCCTGACCGAAGTTTCGGTAGGGTCACTTGCAGGAAAAGTCCCTTCTAAAGCTTTATCAATTTCACGCTCTTCTTTTTTTTTATGATTACACTGAGATTGATCATTTTGTTTGTGCTGCATCATCATGCTCCATCTAATGCTTATATTATTATTCTACTCGATTTAATTATAAAAAGCAGGAGCAGCAAGCGCCCTCTGCATAATAATCGGCCCTTTTAGAGGCAGGGAGGGGCATATTGCAATCAACAAATAAAAATGTATAATAGCAGGCTCGCGTGAACACATGGGTCGTTAGCTCAGTCGGTAGAGCAGTAGACTTTTAATCTATTGGTCGCAAGTTCGATTCTTGCACGACCCACCAATTATCAGTTTCAATAGCAGTCATTACCCGGGTCTTTGGGTCTTTCCCAATTATGGGGATACTCGCTTTAACTACATAATACTCTAACTCTTGATAAAGCGTTTTACCCAGCGTTTGTAAATGCTTAAAAGCACTTTGTTTTAATTCATTCACCATTTTTAAGAACAAAGGTAGAAGCTGTTTGCATTCACGTTTGGTTTGGTGCTTGATGATGAGTAATCGATGAAGCCGCTGTTTAAAGGCGTCAATAGCCGCAATGGCAGGGTTAGAGCGTAAGTACGCTTCTTTTTGTAACTTCTTTTTAGGAGAGATGGTCAAAAAAATACGGTGCATACATTATTTATAGGCTAGAAAAGGATATATTTCCCTTTCTTGGTAAACGACCAATCGCTGTGTGTGATTCATATAGATCGTTTCAATTTTCGCAATTTCATTTCAATGTAATAAATTGCATCTTGAATATGCTCCTTTTTAGGGTCATAAAGAACCTCAATTTCTTCCTGTAGAGGTGTTTTATCACTAAGTTCTCCATGACGTTGCGAGGGTGTCTTGCCATATAAGCCGCCATGCGGTCTTTGCCAATTATAGTAAAATTGCCAACACTCTAGCTCATTCCGGAGTTTCTCAAAGTCTGTCAGATCAGCAATAGCATAAAA
>JAGVKT010000098.1 GCA_020050355.1 Gammaproteobacteria bacterium
ATTAATTTTAAGAAACAAGGCCTTTTTAATAAAAAAATCATCATTGCCCATGAGCTTCAAAGCCCTGCAGTTACCGGGCGTAGCAAGCTACGCCCCTACGGCATGGCTTTCGATTTGAATCGTGTTTGGCGTATACCCAGCGTACTTTAAAAGGCTGGATTCTAATTTAGGCCGATTTTTGTTATGCTGTGCTGGCATGATGTTAATGAAATGAGCGGTTTTTATGGATAAGAAAGCGCCCGATACGACGCATTTTGGTTATCAAGAAGTTTCGTGGGAGCAAAAACAAACTAAAGTAAATGAAGTCTTTCATGCGGTTGCAGGGCGTTATGATCTTATGAATGATTTGATGTCTTTGGGATTGCATCGCTTGTGGAAAGATCGTGCTGTGCAAAAAATGTTATTGCATGAAGGAATGTGCGTCTTGGATCTTGCTGGAGGTACAGGGGATTTAACGCGACGTATTGCTAAAAAAATTGGTCCACGTGGAGAATTGGTTTTAGCTGATATTAATGAAAGTATGTTGCGTGAAGGGCTTAGGCGTCTTGATAATCTTGGTTTATTGCAGGTTGATTATGTCAGTGCTAATGCCGAGTGTTTGCCATTTGCGAGCAATTATTTTGATGCGGTAGTTATTGGTTTTGGATTACGTAATGTGCGTGATCAAAATGCGGCTTTAACCGAGCTTTATCGAATCTTAAAGCCAGAGGGACGTTTGGTAGTTTTAGAATTTTCTAGGCCGCACGCTTGGTTGCAAAAACCGTATGACTGGTATTCGTTTAATATCTTACCGCGTTTGGGAGATCTTGTGGCGCATGATGCAGAAAGTTATCGTTATTTAGCAGAATCTATTCGTAAACATCCAGATCAGATTACTTTGCAGCAAATGATGACGAAGGTCGGTTTCGTTGATGTGATGTACGAGAATTTGACTGCTGGCATCGTGGCTTTACATCGAGGATGGAAAGCTTAATGTTGTTAAATTTATTCACGTGTGCACAAAGCATAAGTAAAAAAATAGTTGCGCGTTATCTTGAGCAAGATCCGCTTTATTATAAAGATTTAAAATCGCTTTCGGGAAAAAATATTACATTCTTTTTAACTGATGTAAAACTTAAAATTATCTTGAGTTTTACAGCTACACAAGTCAATGTAATCTATCAAAAAGATTTGCAGCACGTGCCTCTGGCTGAAGATACGATAAACTTAATGCTTTGGGGGCGTAGTTTGGATTTGTCTGCTTTTGCATTTTGTCGGGCCCAGCGCTCAGCATTGTTAAGTGCTGGTAAGGTTCAGTTTCAAGGTGATTTATTCATGCTTGAGGCGTTAACAAAATTATTTACCCATCGTGAGTTTTTAGAAAATACGTCTATACCTTTACCGATTAAACAATTATTTTTGCATCATGCGCCGCGCTTTTTTAAATGGCCAGAACATGCATTAGCAGTGGTGCGTGACACAGCTGTTGATTATCTTCAAGAAGAAATTAGGTTAATTCCCAGTTATCGGTATTTTGAGCTGTTGCAAGAAGAATTTTTGAATTTATTGACTAAGCTCGATCGTTTAGAAGCTAGATTGGATGCAGCGTTAACTTAATTTTTTATTTTTAGTAAATGCTTGAGAATGATAGCAATGATCGCACCTAAATACGTGCCTGCAACCACATCGCTTAAAAAATGATAATTGTCATAAAGTAATATAAGCGCCAAGACAGTCAATAAAGCATAATTAAGTTTCATTATTTTTGGGTAATAATATCCTAACAACAATAATATGCAGGTAAAAACCACCATGTGTCCGGAAGGGAAGCTCCCAACTTGCATTAAATGAAAACCATATAAGCTTTTTTTACGCAAAAAATTGAGTTGTTGAAAGGAGTCATAACGAGGTGCAATCCGGCCAAAGATCAATTGTGCTTGGGTTTTAATAAAAAATGCGATTGCCATTCCGAGAGAAAGTGCGCCGCATATTTCCACCAAGCGATTTTTTATGTTGAAAAAATGAAAGATAGCATATAGTCCCATTGCAAGAAGTGCAATCAGATAAACTACGTTGGTGAGCATCTCTGTGAGATTGGTGTTGGTTAGGCTGATTGTCCCATGGTGTAAGGTGTCTGCGAAAACAGCTAAGGGTCGATCAAGGTATTTATATGAAATAATACAAAATAAAATGAGAGCTACGAAGCTCCATAGAAAATTTTTTTCTAGCTTTTTTCTTTCAAGAGATAAATGATCTTGGGAGGAGGAAAAATGGTTTTTTAATTTAGTTATTTTTTGTATAAAGCGCAGCTTTGGCATTATGAAATTTAATATCAGCGAAAAGATTTGCTAACGTAGCATATTTTGTCCAGTTAATCCAGTTGGTAATATTTTGAGTGTAGGCATGTAGGGATTGATCTTTAAGGTATTTACTATTTAATATTGCTTGTGGATGTGCGGGAATTATAAGATGTTAAGAATTAGGATTATTCCGTTGTTGTTGCTTAAAGGCAATGGTTTTTATAAGGGCGTCAAGTTTAAGAATCATAAATATATTGGTGATCCGCTTAATGTGATTAAAATATTCAATGATAAAGAAGTTGATGAAATAATCATTTTGGATGTTAGTGCCTCTCTCGAACAGCGTGGCCCCCATTTCGAATTGCTTGCTGAGCTTGCTAGTGAAGCCTTTATGCCTTTGGCATATGGAGGTGGAGTTAAAACTATTGATGATATGAAACGCCTATTTCATTTAGGTGTAGAAAAAATAGTTTTAAATACGGCAGCTTTAGCTCATCCTGAGTTGATCAGTGCAGCAGCGGATATTTTTGGTTCGCAGAGTGTTATTGTGGCGCTTGATGTTAAAAAGAATTTTTTAAGGGATTATCGTGTTTATGCCTATAGCGGTACTCAAAAAACCGATTATCATCCTTTAGCTTGGGTGAAGACTGTTGCTGCCTTGGGTGCAGGAGAGATTTTATTAAATATGATAGATAAAGATGGTACACTTTCGGGTTATGATTTAAAGCTTGCTGAAGATTTGGCAAAAGCAGTTGCTGTGCCTGTTATTTTGGCTGGAGGAGCCGCAAGTCTCGCTGATTTTAAAAAAGCTGTAGAAGTAGGTGTGTCTGCGGTTGCTGCAGGGGCGATGTTCGTTTTTTATGGTGCGCACAAAGGTGTGCTTATCCAATATCCAGGAGAGCAAGAAGTTCTTGATGCTTTTACCAAAAAACAAGAAGTAATATGAATAAAGGAAAATATCAGCAATGCCTTCGGTGTATTATGGATACTACTGCTCTTGATATCAGCTTTGATGTATTGGGGCATTGTAATTATTGTACGTCTTATCTTGAGCGTGAAGGTGTTCAAGGTTTTGATAAATTAACAAGTAAAGTACAAGGATTTAAAAAGCTTTGTGAAAATATCAAAAAAGCAGGTCGGCAAAAAAATATGATTGTATCGTTGGTTTAAGCGGTGGGGTTGATAGTAGTTATGTTTTATATTTAGTAAAGCAACAGGGCTTGCGGCCTTTGGCTGTGCATATGGACAATGGTTGGAACAGTGAGTTAGCGCAAAACAATATTGCGCATTTGGTGCGCGCGCTTAAAGTTGATCTATATACTCATGTAGTCGATTGGGAAGAATATAGAGCATTGATGCAAGCCTTTTTTGATGCTGATGTTATTGATGTTGAGCTTCTTTATGATAATGCCATGTTAGCAGTTAATTATCAGTTGGCAGCGCGTTACGGCATTAAATATATTTTGTCAGGATGTAATTTTACTACGGAAGGTATGCACATTCCTAAAGGTTGGAATTGGTATAAGCTTGATAAAAAAAATATAAAAGCCTTAGCTAAAACAAAAAAAATTAAGATTAAGACCTTGCCTATGCTGAGCACCTTGGGTTATCTTTATGCGCGCTTCATCAAGGGCATTCATTGGATTAATACGCTTGATTATATTGATTATGACAAGGCTAAATGTATGAAATTTTTAGAAGCGCATTATCATTTTAAGCCTTATCCTTATAAACATTATGAATCTATATTCACGCGCTTTTACCAAGGATATATTTTGCCGAATAAGTTTTTGGTAGATAAGCGTAAGGTGCATTTTTCTAATTTGATTATGAGTAAACAAATGACTCGGCAAGAGGCTTTGGCGAAGATGCAGGAACTTCCTTATGGCTCAGCACAATTTTTGGCTCAGGATCTTGAATATTTTCTTAAAAAGATGAAGTGGCAACCGGATGATCTTGAAGCATATTTACAACGTCCGGAAGTAATGCATAGTTTTTATGGATCAGAGCGGTTTATTGAAGAAGCTCTGAAGTCCATAAGAAAGTTTTTTAGGAAATAACTGATGCAAGATTTTTTGATGAAATTTTTTTATTTGTTAGATCGACAAGACCGGCGTGATTTTATTGGTTTTTTGATCTTGTTGTTTATTAGCGGTATGCTATCGGTGCTGGGGATTGGAGCTATCATTCCCTTCATTACGCTCTTGGTTAAGCCCGAATATGTTCAGCAGAGTTTTTTGCATGCTTTTGGCTATAAACAGGCTGTTGCTGTTTGTGTTTTTTTGCTTATTTTTTCTTTTTGGGCTAAGAACATTTTTGCGTTTATCATCATCAAATGGCAATCTCGGTTTCTCGGGCGTTTGGTCGCAAAGATTCAAGAAAAATTATTTGATTATTATATTCACGCGCCTTATGCGTATCATCTTAAACGAAGCTCTCCAAAGTTAATTAATAATGTTAATGTGGAAATTCCTAATTTTTATATCAATGTGGTGGGTCAAGTAGGGGTATTTTTAAATGAAAGTATTACCACAATTTTGGTTACTTTGGTTTTATTGATTATTAATCCGATTTTTTCTATCAGTGTCATTGGATTTATTTTTATTGCGGCCTATCTTTTTATGAGAAGTTTGCAATATAAAATGAAAAATTTGGGAATTTCTCGTTCTCAAAGTGATGTGGGTTTAATGCAGTGCGTTATTCAAGGCTTGGGTGGAATAAAAGAAACAAAAATTTATAAAAAAGAATTTTTCTTTATCGAGCGTGCGCATGTTTTTATTAAGAATGTTGCTCGTGTGAGTGCCTTTAATAATATGTTTCAGCAGTCGCCGCGGCTTTTTATTGAGGTTATTTCAGTTACTGTGGTGTTGCTAATGATGTTAGTTTTTATCATGAGAGGATATTCGGGCTCAGAAATGTTGGTTTTAGTTTCGGTGTTTGGTATTGCCTCAGCGCAATTACTTCCCAGCGTCACGCGTTTAATAAATGCGTTTACTTATATTAGATATGGCAGTGTTTCTCTTGATAAAATTTATCAGGAATTTCTAATCTATGATCAGCTTGAAAAAGATTTTTCTGAGCAACTTTTGCCGCCGCTCAACTTTAAAGAAGCTATTTCTTTAAAAGATATTTATTTTAATTATGATCACAAGACAGTTTTAAATAAGGTTAATTTATCTATTTATAAGGGGCAAAAGGTTGCTTTTGTTGGATGTTCAGGTGCGGGTAAGACCACTTTGGTGGATATTATTTTGGGGTTATTGATACCGAGTCGAGGTCAGATTTTGGTTGATGGGACTTTAGTTGATGCTAAAAATTTGGCGCAGTGGCAACAGCATTTTGGTTATATTCCACAAATGATTTACCTCTATGATTGCAGTTTGCGCGAAAATATAGCTTTTGGTGTGGCGCTAGAGGAGATTGATGATGCTCAGGTTTGGCGTTGTTTGGAGGTTGCGGCGCTTGATGATTTTGTTAGGAGCGAATGTTCTGCCGGTTTAGATACTTTGGTCGGGGAAAATGGTATTAGATTATCTGGAGGGCAGCGGCAACGTGTAGGGATTGCCCGAGCGCTTTATCGTAATCCGGATATTTTAGTGATGGATGAAGCGACTGCGGCCATGGATAATCAAACTGAGCATATCATTTCGCGTGCTTTAGATCGGGCAAGCCAAGGGCGAACAATTATTACCATTGCGCATCGTTTAACGACAATTAAACATTATGATCTTATTTGTATGATGGAAAAAGGTCGTATTATTGATGCTGGTAATTATGAGCACTTGCTATTGCATTGTGAACCATTTCGTAAAATGGTGACCGTCAATGAATATGCCCAACAGTCTTTTTGAAAATTAACGCGAGACCTTTACTGGTTAAGTCTTGATTACATTTCTTGAAGCTATTGATAAAGCGGTATGAGAGCATGAAGGGTGCTAGAAATTTGAATAGCCTTCCAGATAAATAATGATCGCTGCCATGAGGGTATCTTCCCATTAAAGTGAAACCACCTTCGCTAAATAATCTGATTATTGTTTCAGGGTGGTATAAAACCAAATAGGTGTAATCATCAAATTGCCATCTTAAACAGGTGCCTAAGGTAGGTAATACAAAAGAAACATATATGATTGCGTTATCGGTGGTGATATTTTTGAGTTGTTTAAGTAATTGCGGAATGTCTAGGCAAAAATTAATGGAATATCTAATAAGTACGATATCAAATTTTTCTGTAGTTATTTGACTGAGATCATCGGTGTTATAGTCAAACCGAATGGCATCGATATTTAGTATTTTTTTCATCCGCTCGACTGAACCTTGGCTAAATTCGGTCACAAGAACCTTTCGAGCAATATCTTTGAGCTCTTGAGCGAGGAATCCTGGTCCGCCGCTTAAGTCGAGAATAGCTTTGCCTTGTAGATCAATATTTAATGATTTTAATTCTTGAGTGAGCTTTGGAAGTTCGTTTTCCCAAGGCGTTCCTTTAGTGGTTGTTTTTTGCTCTTCATGTAGATAGTAGTTATAAAACTCTTCACCGGTTTTTTTCTTCTTAAAGCAATTAATTATAATTTCCCTTTTTGTTTTAGGAATAAGCTTGAATAAGGCCTCTGGTAAGCAGTTTAAGAAGTAATTTTTTTTTTGTTGGCGGAATATATTTCCACATTCATCACAGGAAAACCAAATATGTTTATAAGTATTGATTTGGCTTAAATCTTGGCATGTGCACAAGCGGCATTCATTTAGGGTTGTCATAATTTATTAATGTTATTTGTGTTTAAGGAATTATTGTACTTCAAAATAGTAGTTTGAAGTATGGTGGGTATATATGTGAATCAAAAATCGAAATGAAGTTAGCTTTTAAGCACAGCGCCATCCCGTAAGTGTCATCTTGTGGAAATCGCAGAGCGATTTAGCACAGGATCCAGGCTCAAAATAGCTGTCGCACAGCGACACGATAATGAGGAAAAGGTCAGAATGCAGCTGTGTTGCATGCGATTTTAAGACTGGATCCTGTGCTGCCTTACGCTGGTGCGTAAGGCCCACAGGATGACACTTACGGGATGGTGCTGTGCTTAAAAGCTAACTTCATTAGGCTGGTGAAGTTCGCACTACAAGATGTTATAATATTTTTTTTAGGCTATTCATTTTAGCCGGAGGGAGGGCTGGTGGGCCATAAATTTTTTTGGCGAGTTCAGTTTGTGTTTGTAGCTTTTGTGGGCATGATAGGTGGTTTATTAAAAAGAATTATTAATGCGCATCAGCGGTGTATCTATAATCAATATAGAATTAAATATCAGATTGATCCTGATTTTCAATTTATGGGGCGGGATATTTGCTTTAGTGGTGCTGGGGCAATTATTTTGGGTAAGGGTAGTTATATGGGTGATGGGTCTTCAATTCAGGCGATGGCTGGCGCGCGTGTAGAAATTGGCGAAAATTGTAGTATTTCTCATAATGTGAGGATTTATACTTGTAACTTAGATGCAAACCAGGTTATTCGCGGCCATAAGCACGAGGATTTTTACAAAAAAGGCGATGTTATCATAGGAAACAATTGTTGGATTGGCGCTAATGTTTTTATCAAAGAGAATGTGCGCATTGGCGATCATTGTGTGATTGCGGCGAACTCTTTGGTGACAAGAGATGTGCCTGCTCATTCTGTGGCTATGGGTGTGCCTGCCAAAGTTATTAAATATTTTCAGCCGGAAACGGATTTAATTTTAAAGAGTGCGGTGTTGTGATTTTAAAAGGTAAAAAAGTATTGGTCACAGGTGCTGATGGCTTTATTGGTAGTCACTTGGTTGAACAGTTGCTAGAAGTTGGGTGTAATGTTAGGGCATTTGTTTATTATAATTCTTTTAATCATTGGGGTTGGTTAGATGCGCTTGCTCCTGAAATTAAAGCGCAAATAGAAATTTTTACGGGTGATATTCGTGATCCTAATGGTGTAAGACAGGCGATGAAAGACATACAGGTGGTGTTTCATTTAGCAGCGTTGATCGCCATACCTTTTAGCTATCATTCTCCTGATAATTATGTTGATACAAATATTAAAGGTACGCTAAATATTTTGCAGGCGGCGCGTGATTTTAATACAGAGCGTGTGTTGATCACTTCAACTTCGGAGGTTTATGGGACGGCGCTTTATGTCCCTATTGATGAACAGCATCCTTTGCAAGGGCAATCGCCTTATTCAGCTACAAAAATTGGCGCTGATCGGATGGCAGAGTCGTTTTATCGCAGCTTTAATTTGCCTGTTACCATTGTTCGGCCTTTTAATACCTATGGACCCAGACAGTCTGCGCGTGCGGTGATTCCTACTGTTATTATGCAATTGCTTGCTGGCGCAACAGAAATTCAATTGGGTAATTTGACTCCGACGCGTGATTTTAATTATGTTAAAGATGTTGTGCAGGCTTTTGTGGCTATTGCAGAGGCGGAAAAGGCTCTTGGAGAAGAAATTAATATTGCTACACAAAAAGAAATTTCGATTGCGGCCTTGGCGCAAGAGATTATCATGCAAATTAATCCTGAGGCAAAGATTAACAATGATGTGCAACGTTTTCGTCCCGAAAAAAGTGAAGTAGAACGGCTGTTGGGTTCTAATCAAAAAATCAAAACCCTGACTGCTTGGGAGCCAAGGTATTCTTTACAAGAAGGGATTGCAGCTACTATTTCGTGGTTGAAAAATAATTTACAGCACTATAAAACTAATATTTATAACTTATGAAATATATTGATGATTTGTTAGTACAGCCGCACGAAGCCTTGTTGGACGTGCTCAAAAAAATAGACCTAGGTTCAAGGGGCGTTGCTATTGTAGTGGGTGAACATAAAAAACTATTAGGCATCATTACCGATGGCGATATCCGGCGGTTTATTTTGGCGCGAGGAGATCTCTCTAGTACCATCGAGCCTATTTATAACAAGGCGCCGAAATATGGATTAAATCATCAATCAGCCGAGCAATTTAAAGATTTTATGTTAACTCATGAAATCGATGTTTTGCCCGTGCTTAATGAATTTATGCAGGTAGTGGATGCAATTTTTTTGAATGATTTTTTATGTGTTGAAGCAGGAGCCTTAGCACATCGGAGCAATGCTTTAAAGGATGTCCCTGTAGTTATTATGGCGGGCGGCGCAGGTACGCGTTTATATCCTTATACCAAGATTTTACCAAAGCCTCTGATGCCTATGGGTGATAAGCCTATTTCGGAACATATTATAGAGCGGTTTTTGCGTTATGGTTGTGAGCAGTTTTATTTTTCGGTTAATTATAAAGCGAATATGATCAAGGCTTATTATGCCGATCTTGATAAAGACTATCAGATTCAATATATTCAAGAGGATGAGCCATTGGGGACGGCAGGAAGTTTATATCTTTTAAAAGATAAAATTGATAAAACCTTTTTTGTAGTTAATTGCGATATTATTATCAATATTGATTATCAAAAGCTGTATGAGTTTCATAAAAAAATGGGTAATAAAATTACTTTAGTGGGCGCTCTTAAAAATTATCAAATTCCTTATGGTGTCATGGAAGTTTCTGAGGCAGATAATAGGTTAGCGAAGCTTGTTGAAAAACCGGTTTATAATTTCCTTACCAATACGGGCATGTATATTCTTGAGCCGCAGGTATTAGGGTTTTTGCCAGAAAATAAATTTTATCATATTACGCACTTACTTGAAGAGATGCTCAAGAGCGGTGAAAAAATTGCTGTTTATCCGGTGCACGGCGATTGTTGGCTAGATATGGGGCAGCTTGAAGAGATGCAGGATATGATGCATAAATTAAATATAAGTTAGTCATGAATATAGGCTATTGATTCGAGATAACAACGTCGTGCCGCAGATTCAAAATATGCTGCACCCCATAGGTTTTTATTGTTCGCGTCGGCGTCCAGGTGATGAAGTGATTGATTGGAGGCAAGAGAGTCGTGCACTATTTAATTTTATTCGGGCACTTTGTAGGCCTGGTCCTATGGCCTTGTCCTTTGTTCATGGTTGTCCTCTTAAGATTAATGCGGCCAGAATGCTTAGAGGGGCGCCTGTGTATAAAGATATTCCGGGGGCGGTTGTGGGCCTAACGCATGAAGGTTTTTTAGTTAAAACTCTGGATCAGATCTTAGAGATGTATGATTATGAATATTTTGGTCAAAAAATTAGCGTAGGAGATCGCTTGTCAATGTGTGTGGAGGACGTCTTATGAGCCGAGTATTTATCATTGCTGAAGCGGGAGTAAACCATAATGGTTCTATCGATTTAGCAAAAAAACTAATTGATGTGGCTGCCGCTGCTGGTGCGGATGCTGTTAAATTTCAGTTGTTTAAAGCTGAAAATTTATTAACAAAGAATGCGCAAAAAGCAGCGTATCAAATTAAAAATACCGAAGATTTAAATGAGACGCAATTTGAGATGATTAAAAAATTGGAGCTTGACCAAGCGGCACATCGTGAGTTGATTGCTTATGCTCGAAGTAAGGCAATCATTTTTTTATCTTCGCCTTTTGATGAAGAAAGTATAGAAACACTTGTCGCCTTGGGTTTAGATATTTTTAAGGTGCCTTCGGGGGAGATTACTAATTTGCCTTATCTAAGAAGGCTTGGCCGGCTTAATAAGAATATTATTTTATCGACTGGGATGAGTACTTTAGATGAGGTTAAGCGCGCATTGGCTTTGTTGGTTGATGCGGGTACCGCTCAAGATAAAATTACAGTTTTACATTGTAATACTGAATATCCTACGCCTTTTGTTGATGTTAATTTAAGAGCGATGATGGAGATCAAAAATGCTTGTGGCGTGGCTGTAGGTTATTCTGATCATACTTTGGGTATTGAAGTGCCTATTGCTGCCGTGGCCTTGGGTGCATCGGTGATTGAAAAGCATATTACGTTAGATAAAAATATGTTAGGGCCCGATCATCGCGCGTCTATTGATCCAGATGAATTAACAAAAATGGTGGCAGCAATCCGTAATATTGAACAAGCCTTGGGGGTGCCTATTAAAACCTTTACAGCTTCCGAAGCAAAAAATAGAACGATTGTGCGCAAGAGTATTGTCGCTAAAAAAATGATTAAAGTGGGCGAGGTTTTCACTGAAGAGAATATTGCGGTCAAACGCCCAGGGTTAGGTTTGTCGCCGATGTTATGGGATGATGTTTTGGGGCAGGTGGCAAAAAAAACATATCAAGAAGATGAATTTATATGAAGCGTAAAATTTGTATCGTTACCGGAGCTCGGGCGGAATATGATTTACTCAAGCCCTTGATGCGTTTATTTCAAAAAGATGCAGCGTGGGAGTTGCAGGTTGTGGCGACGTGTATGCATTTATCGCCGGAATTTGGTTTGACCGTCAAATTGATTGAAGAAGATGGTTTTTTAATTAAAGATCGCGTAGAGATGTTATTGAGTGCTGATACGGGTAGTGCGATTGCCAAATCTACCGGTCTAGGTGTTATCAGTTTTGCTGATTCATTGCGGCGTTTGCAACCTGATGTGTTGGTGGTTTTGGGAGATCGATTTGAAACTTTGAGTGTGGTGCTTGCTGCATTTATTATGAAAATTCCGGTAGTACATATTCAAGGGGGTGAAATTACCAAAGGTGCTTTTGATGAGGGTTTTCGCCATGCGATTACTAAGATGAGTTATTTGCATTTTACTGCTACTGAAGTTTATCGTCA
This sequence comes from Gammaproteobacteria bacterium, assembly GCA_020050355.1. Taxonomy (GTDB): domain Bacteria; phylum Pseudomonadota; class Gammaproteobacteria; order Francisellales; family CACEW01; genus CAIQBE01. The sequence goes on from JAGVKT010000098.1 coordinate 11,956, forward strand.
GCGGGTAATTCAATTGGGGGAGACGCCAGAGCGTGTTTTTAATGTGGGTTCTTTGGGCGTTGAGAGTGCCAAGAAATTAAAACTTTTATCAAAAGAGGCTTTAGAAGCAGCTTTGAATTTTAAGTTTCGGTCTAAGAATATTTTGGTGACTTTTCATCCGGTCACTTTAGAAGTCTTGAGTTCAGAGGCGCAGATGGCGAATTTATTATCGGCATTTGCTGCGCATCCAGATTTAGGAATTATTTTTACTAAGGCGAATGCAGATACCGATGGCCGAATTATTAACACGATGATTGATGATTATGTCAAAAAAAATAAAGAGCGCTCGATTGCTTTTACGGTGATGGGACATCTCAATTATTTTAGTGCCCTGCAGTATGTTGATGCGGTGGTGGGGAATTCTTCTAGTGGTATTATTGAAGCGCCCAGTTTTGGTATCGGTACGGTTAACATTGGCGCTCGACAAACCGGGCGTATTAAAGCTGCGAGCGTGATTGACTGCGAACCTGATATTGGGAGTATTCAGGCTGCGCTCGGGCATTTATTTTCTTCAGAATTCCAAGCTTCGCTTAAAATGGTTGATAATCCTTATGAACAAGAAAATACTAGTCAAAAAATCCATGAAATGATTGATAAGACGTCTTTAAATCTTGAACTCTTAAAAAAGCAATTTTATGATCTTCCTCTCAATTTTACGTTAAAATGAAACAAGAAAAGTATACACCAAACCTAGTTCAAGATGCGAAATTATAGAAAAAAAGCGAAATTTTGAGTCTGAAACAAATTATAAAATTTTTAATTTGACAGTTTCGTAGGGCTTTAACAATTTTGCAGCCTTGATGAGATGCATGGTGTTAATTGTTTCTTGTGGATCAATGATAGGTTTTTTAGTTGATACCATGGTAAAGAAGTTTGTTAGCGTACGTTTAAAGGCGGAGAAATTATCGTTAAGGTGAATATCATAGTGATTATCGGCTGTATAAAAACAAAGTTTTAATAGTTTAGGAACCTTGCCTAAACAAGATAAATTAAATTGAATATTATGCTCTAATTCTAAGCGATATGATTCGAATGAACCTGATAGTTTGGTAATTGCTATAGGTTGGCCGATGTTTAGGCCATTTATCGCATCTAATAGGTGAATTCCGTATTTTTCTAAATTAAATAAGATTGTACCTTCAATTAAGTGCAGATTTTCCAGTAAGTGGTGATTTTCTCGAAGTGTGTCTAACTCTTTGGCATAGCGCATGCCTGAGGTGCTCATTAATAGTCCTTGCTCTAAGTAAGGCATAAAAAAATCTAGTTCTGTGGTATTTAATGTGAGAGGTTTATCAATAAAGATTGGGATGCCATGTTTAAGAAAAGGCTGTGCCAGACTATAGTGACTTGCATAATCATCGCGCGCAATAATTACAGCATCGACTTGGCCAATCATTTCTCTTGCATCAGTTACTGCGTGAGCGATATTGCTTGCTGTACACAATAGTTTTGTTAACTTAGGATCTTGAGTCCAAGCATGGGTTATTTTTGCACCATTAAATCCAAAGGCTTCTTGAGGTTGTGCTTTTAGATAATCAAGAATAATGCTCCAACCTGCTTGTATGAAACTTTCGGCATTGTATCCGTTGCTAATTGCTGCGAAAGAGAAAGGATGGCCATTCCCTGGGCTGTAACCAATGATACCTACTTGCATTACCAGATGCCCCAACCACCATCAACACAAATATTTTGTCCGGTAATATAAGATCCAGCTTCAGAACATAATAAAGCCGCTATGCCTTTTATTTCATGGGGTTTGCCAACACGATTTAAAGGGTTTTTAGCAGCGAGACGCGCAATGAATGCCGGATTTTCTTGTTGAGTGCTTTCAAACGGAAAGGGACCTGGGCTGATGGCGTTCACCCTAATTCCATCTGGAGCTAAAAAACTGGCCAAATATTTGGTGAGCTGAATAATTCCAGCTTTGGCTGCACCGTAACTTGGGGGGTTGGCATATTTCTCACTATCATAAAGTCGATAATCAGGTGCGAGGTATCCGTACATAGACGCTATGTTCAGGATATTGCCTTTTTTTTTCTTGATTAGAGGCGCAAAGCATTTTATGGTGCGAAAAACTCCATTGAGGCAAGTTTCTATATCCGTGTTCCAATCGGCTTCAGAAATAGAGTCGAAAGTATTTTTCTTCCCTGACCAACCGCAGTTTACCAAGATATCAAGGCCGTTGGGATATGCTTGACTGAAGCGTTGATAGTTGTCATTAACAGAAGTGGGGTTGGTGATATCTATGTTATATGTTTGGATGTTTATGTGAGGAAAACTTGCTTTGATTTTTCTGGCCATGTTTTGACATTTATTGATGTCGCGGCTCGCGATAACTAGGTTTGCGCCTAATTCTGCAAAAGCAAAGGCGATTTCTCCTCCAAGTAAGCCGCTGCCTCCGATAATAAGAGCCGTTTTATCAGTTAATGAAAATAGCGTAGTGACTTTAGGTGCTGTTTCTGGCATTGAGTAAGGCATTTGCAAGCTCCAAATCTTGAAGAGAATCGATGTCAATAATGGTGTCGCTAGCTATGATTTCAGCGCCTATTTTTCCGAATAAGATGCTTGGCGTGATTTGTGGAAAGGTTTCTAAATTGAATGCGTACACGGTACCATTAAGCTGGTAAGCTTTAGGAAGTTTTTGTCGTGGCATCCAAGGAATGCTTCCTTGAATGAAAGGTTCGGGTGTATTCGCTTCTATCTTCCAAGCTCGATGTGGGTTTAATGTAGCTTCATGAAAAGTTGCAATAGAATCTAAGCCTTCTTCTTGTAAACGCTGAATGCATTTTTGAATAAGCGCAATAGAGCGAAAGGGTGAAGTGGCCTCTAATAATACCATGTACTTTGCGGTTTCTCGTTCAGCTCGTAGGAGCATTTTAGTGTAACGAATAGTATCTGCGACAAGGGCGGTATCGGTCGCTAATTCTGCTGGACGCATTTGAACTTCTGAGCCTAAGCTTAAAGCAACTTCAGCAATTTCTGGATTATCGGTTGAGACGATGACTCGAGAAATCTCTGGGGTTGTCAGTGCGCTTTCTATGGGCCAAGCGCATAGAGGTTTGTTTCCGAGTAGAGCAAGATTTTTGTTCTTGATGGATTTGCTTCCTCCGCGTAGCGGGATGAGGGCGATGACACGTTCAATACTGCGCATAATGTAGGAATGGTAACAAATGTGGCTTGGTTTTACAATGGCGCTTTTTTGTTAACCGCTTGTAGTGCTTGGCAGATTTAAGCTTTGACGCGTATAATTTATGCTACTTTATTTTTTTGACGGTGAAAAAATATGGCTAGAACGCATGATCATATTTATCTTCAGGAAAATCGTTATGAAACACCTAAAGAATCTTTCAAATTTTGTTTGGCATTGGCTCGAGATTATGGGTTTAGTCAGGGGCGAGTTTATGATTTTGGTTGTGCAGCAGGAGAGCAAGCTTATTTTTTACGAGCGCAGCTTCGAGATTCAGATATTTATGGTGTTGATGTTTTGCCGGAGCTAATTGCTAAGGCAAAGCAGTACGTTCCTGGAGTGTCTTTTGCTCAAGGGTCGGTGCTTGATCGAAAGATTGTTGCTGAGAATTCGGCTGATCTTGCTTTGTTAAGTGGCGTGCATTCTATATTTGATGATCCTCTAGAGGTTTTTGATAACCTTATGTATTGGACTAGGCCTCAAGGTTTGGTGATTGTTTTTGGTTTATTTAACCGTTATCCTATTGATACTTTTGTTAGGTTGCGACGTTTTCAGGATGATGTAGACCACCGGGAAGAAGGGTGGAATATGATTTCTCAAGCTACAGTAGGTCGTTTTTTAGATCGACATGCTAAAGTGAAACAATATCAATTCCACGAATTTACTATTTCTGTAGACCTTTTGCCTTATCCGGATGATGTTTTGAGAAGTTGGACTTTTAAAAATGCAGCAGGTGAGAGATTGATCATGAGTGGAACTGGTCTTATTCATGATTTTAGTGCCTTAGTCATTGCAGTAAAGTAAAAGGTAAAGCGAAATTGGTGTTAAACAGTAAAGTAGTGTTGGTAACAGGTGCGTGTGGTCTTTTGGGAGAAGCTTTTGTCAAAGCTATTGCTGGTCAGCAAGGTAAAGTTGTAATTACAGATATAGATGTGCTTAAAGGCAAGCAGCTATGTCAAGAAATTAACCAGTCTTATCCTGAAGAAGTCGCCTTGTTTCAGCAATTAGATATTACTGATAGAAATATGCTGCGTCATTGTATTCATGAGGTAGTGGCAAAATTTGGTAAGATTGATGCCTTAGTTAACAATGCGTATCCTCGTAATCAGCATTATGGTCGCGATTTTTTTGATGTGGAATTTGTCGATTTTTGTGAAAATATAAATGCACATTTGGGCGGATATTTTCTTGCAGGGCAACAGTTTGCTCAATATTTTATTAAGCAAGGGTTTGGTAATATTATCAATATCGCTTCTATTTATGGGATTATTGCTCCTAAATTTCATATTTATGCGGACACAACCATGACAACGCCGGTGGAGTATGCATTAGTGAAATCAGCGGTGGTTCACTTAACTAAATTTATGGCGAGTAAATTGGCTGGGCATAATATTCGTGTCAATACTTTAAGTTTGGGTGGAATATTAGCGCGGCAACCTGATCGTTTTTTAGATAGTTATCGGAGATGTTGCTTTAATAAAGGTATGCTCGAACCAGAGGATGTAGTGGGGGGATTGTTATTTTTGTTAAGTGATATGAGTCTTTTTATTAATGGTCAAAATATTGTAATTGATGATGGTTTTACTGTGGCATGAATCAAAGCGCTCTTCCTGTTAGACTTATCGCTCGTTTAGACATCAAAGGTCCAAATCTAGTTAAAGGTATTAATCTTGAAGGGTTGCGGGTTTTGGGACGTCCGGATGAATTTGCAGAATATTATTATCATCAAGGTATTGATGAGTTATTCTATATGGATGTTGTTGCTAGTTTATATGAGCGTAATAGTTTAAGCGAAATAATTGCGCGTATTGCTAGGAAGATATTTGTTCCTTTGACGGTAGGTGGGGGTATTCGAACTGTTCAAGATATTCATGAAGCATTAAGAGCGGGTGCGGATAAAGTATGTATCAATACTGCGGCCATCAAAAATCCTGATTTTGTGCGTGCGGCTATCAAAAAGTTTGGTGCCTCTACTATTGTCGTTGCTATTGAAGCAATTAAACAAAATGACGGCAGTTATTTTGCTTATATTGATAATGGCAGAGAATATACTGGCGTTGAGGTTGTTCATTGGGCTCGTGTCTTAAATGATATGGGCGTGGGTGAGATTATGATTACTTCTGTAGATCGAGAGGGTCGGGGTGAAGGTTTTGAAATTCCGCTGATACAAGCGGTGGTCAGCGCGGTTCATGTGCCTGTTATTGCCCATGGCGGGGGTGGGCATAAACAGCATGTTGCTGAATTATTTAATTTAACAGAAGTTTCTGCAGTCGCGCTTGCTGGGCTTTTGCATTATGATTATGTTGCTCATGCACAGCCTATTTTAACAACTGAGGTTGAAGGTAATTTTAGTTTTTTAAAAAATAAAATGCATTATTCAAAGATTTTTCCTTGTAATATTTTTGCTATAAAACAAGAATTAGCAATGCGAGGTGTAAAGATTAGGGGGCATTTTGAGTGCGCTTAATATTGTAGTTGTTGATTATAAAATGAGTAATATTTTTAATATTAGACATGTGTTTAGTCATTTAGGTTATGAAGTTCGTCTGAGCTCCTCAGCAGCCGAGCTTAAGTCTGCAGATGCTTTAGTCATGCCTGGAGTGGGTGCTTTTGGTGAAGCGATGACGAATTTGCATCAATTAGATTTGATTCAGCCGATTAAAGAATTTATTGCTGCAGGTAAGCCTTTTTTAGGGATTTGTTTAGGTTTGCAATTACTTTTTTCTAAAAGTTACGAATTTGGTGTTCATGAGGGGTTGAATATCATTGCTGGGGAGGTGTTGAAATTTCCTGAGGTTTCAGAGCGTGTGCCGCTTAGAGTTCCTCATGTGGGTTGGAATCAGATTGTTGCATCGCGCCCCTGGTCGAATACTGCGCTTATGCATTTGAGGAGTCATGAATTTGTGTATTTCTTGCATTCTTATTATGCTAGGCCTAAAAACAAACAGTGCATTTTATCCACGACAACTTATGGTGGTGTATCTTATTGTTCTAGTATCCAAAAGGATAATATATTCGCGTTGCAATTTCATCCTGAAAAAAGTGGGACGGTAGGTTTGTTAATATTGAAAAATTGGTTGAGTTTATTATAAGGGGCGGTAATGTCTTTAGAAGTAAAATATGGATTACCTGGAAAGGTGATTTTTTGTAAAAGATGTGTGATGTCAAACCAAAAACCCTCGTCTGCGGTTGAATTTGAACATCAGCAGCATACTAAAAAAACAACTATTAATATTGATGCAGAGGGTATTTGCGATGCCTGCCGCCAAGCGGATGCTAAAGAGCAAATAAACTGGCAGCAAAGAGAAGAAGAATTGCTAAAATTATTGGATCAATATCGACGTAACGATGGTGGTTACGATTGTTTAGTTCCTGGAAGTGGCGGTAAAGATAGTGCCTATCAAGCACATGTTCTGAAATATAAATATGGCATGAATCCGCTAACGGTTACTTGGCCGCCCATTCTCTATACCGATTATGGTTATCAAAACTGGAAAAATTGGATTGAAATAGGGGGCTTTGATAATTTAAGTTTTAAGCCTAATGGCAAAGTGATGAAATTGTTGACGCGTTTATCCATTGAAAATTTGCTGCATCCCTTCCAAACTTTTATTTTGGGGCAAAAAAATTTAGCGCCCAAAATTGCCGCGCAGATGGGGATAGGGCTGATTTTTTATGGTGAAAATCCGGCGGAGTACGGTAATGCGATTGCTGATAATGACACTTCTTTAAAAGATAAAGCTTATTTTTGTGCGCAGAATCTTGATGATATTTATTTGGCTGGGTTGTCGATTAAGCAGTTGCAGGAACAACATGGTTTGACTTTGGCAGATCTAAGAATTTTCTTACCGGCAACCTTAGAGCAATTAGAGCGCACGCATATTTCTGTGCATTATTTGGGTTATTATTTACGCTGGGTGCCACAAGAAGTATATTACTACGCTGTAGAGCATACGGGCTTTAAAGCGCGGCCTTTTAGGACTCAGGGAACTTATAGTAAATATAATAGCATTGATGATAAAATAGACGATCTACATTACTATACCACTTTTATAAAATTTGGTATTGGGCGCGCAACCTATGATGCTTCGCAAGAAATCCGCAATCGGCATATTTCTAGAGAGGAAGGCATTGCTTTGGTGCAGAAATTTGATGGAGAGTTTCCTGATAAATATTTTCAAGAAGTCATGACTTATCTAGAAATGCAGCCTGAGATTTTTATGCGCTTATGTGATCAAGCACGTTCTCCGCATCTATGGCAGCAAGTAAATGGTGTGTGGAGGTTAAGACATAATGTTGCGAGAACGGGTGTTGATGATTAAGTCATTATGAAGGATATTACCGAGCTTAATAACTTTATTTGGGATGTTGATAATTTTTCTGGGATTGAGCAATACGGTGTTCATGTACAAGGCTTATTTGTGCCTTTTTGGATGCTGGTTCGGTTTCAGTTGAGTGATTTCTTATTGACCTTGTTAGGTTATGGAGTGATGAGCGATTCTGTTAAACGGATGTCTTGGCGCGACCTGCATATTATCAATGCTTATCGACATCGCTTGCGTGCGGAAAAAGCCGATGTGTTATTTTTGAGCCCTTCTGTGGGTAATATTATTAGCACGGATGGAAGCGTTGAAAATATTTATCATGATGCCTTTATCAGAGCATTTAGCGCTCAAGGGAAAAAGGTGTTAGTTCTTGAGCAGACTGAATTTTGGCAATGTTTTAAAAAAATTCGGGCAACTCCTTATGCATATTCTTTGACCTTTATGCAGCTCATACGTAAAGTTAAAGAGCATTTATTGGCACGCTTTATACCTCTGCCTGATGCTGAAGTTGAGCACTTTATTAAATGTTTAGATGCTTTGTTGGCGCCTTATCTTGCTGAGCGAGCGGCAGTACTCTGTCAAATAAAAATATTTTTGGTGCAGCAACTACGATCTTTGCGTTTTAGAGTCGGTATGTGGGAGAAGGTTATCAGGATGGTTCAACCAAAAATATTGATGATGCAGGATGTTTGTTTTGGAGGGGCTGCAGGTTTGATCGCGCTTATTTTTAAAAAACATAATGTTGTTGTGATTGAAGATCAGCATGGCATCATTAACGAGGATCATATTGCCTATCGCTATGGTGCCGGTATTATAAACAAGCCTTTATTTACGCGTTTCTTTCCGGATTATTTTTTTGCATATGGCTCAAGGTGGTTGGAATCAATTAATATTGATATGAAAAAAATGGTTGTAGGCAATGCGCGGCTTACGCAAGCCCAACAAGGCGCCAAAGATAGTGTGCCTATTTATGATTTTTTAGTATTGGCTGATAGTGAGCGGCCGCAGCTGACTAATGAGCGATTGGCTGGGTTGATGGCAGTGAATTATCGTATTTTATTTCGGCCGCATCCGCGTGAATGGTCTGTGGTTGCTGAGCGTTATCGAGATTTTTTAGTGCAAGAATCTTTCACTTTAGATCAAGATCGTGATATTTATCGATCGATTTTAAAGACAAAAATTGTTATTTGTTTTCCGGGTAATTTTTTATCTACTGTTGCTTATGAGGCTTTAGCATTGGGCAAGCCAGTTGTTTGTTGTCGTGATCATGTCGCTTCGGTGATTATTGCTAGTAAAGCCGAGCTTTCTCCTTATATTTATCAATATGAGCATATAGAAGATTTGCTTAAAGATTTACCGGTCATATTAGCGCGTTCTGGTCATGCCGATCTTAATTTGGAGCATTTTTATCATCCGGATTGGGATAAGAATTTTGTGGAAGTTATGCAGACTTTGGGTTTATAGTTCTGCAAATTTTTTTAGTAGATTCATGCCAAACTTATGGCTTTTTTCAGGATGAAATTGTACGCCTAAAATATTTTCATGCGCGATTGCTGCTGCAAATTCGATGCCATAATGGGCTTTGGCTAGAATATTGTGTTGTTGTTCACACGCTACATAAAAAGAATGCGCAAAATAAAATCTTTGCTCTTCTTCAAGTCCTTTAAACAAGAGGTGATTATTTTGTGGGATTACCGTATTCCATCCCATATGAGGCACTTTAAGTTTGGTATCTTGAAAGCTAAATTTTTGCGTATGTGCTGCAATGAAGCCAAGCCCTTTTAATTGCCCTTCAGCGCTGCTTTTAGTTAAAAGTTGCATTCCCAAACAAATGCCTAGTATTGGGATTTTTTCTAACAAAGCTTTGGTGTGTAAGATTTCAAGTAAACCTTGATTTATGAGGGCCTGCATGCCTTGATCAAAGGCGCCTACGCCAGGCAGAATAATTTTTTCTGCGCGCTTAATTTGTTCACGATCGGAAGATATGCGGGCAGGAGTGCCTATTTTTTTTAACATATTGGCAATGGATGCAAGATTGCCCAGGCCGTAATCAATAATGGTAATCATATTCTTGTTGAGCTATTCTTATACCTATTGTACTTCAAAATACTGAATTCTTAACAAAGGGATTTTTCTTGATATGTGCGGTATAACTGGGGTTATTAGTGCCAAAGCGATTGATCTCACTGTTGTTCAAAAAATGAATCAGCGTCTTGTTCATCGTGGGCCTGATGATTTTGGCTATGTGTGTTCTCAAGGAAATCACCATCAAGATCAAATTGAACAAGTCCAAGTGCTTGAACATTTTTCTGAACCTTATTTTGCTTTGGCGCATCGTCGTCTCGCTATCCATGATTTAAGCGCTGCTGGGCATCAGCCTATGTCGTTTCAGGATCGTTATTGGATTGTTTTTAACGGGGAGATTTATAATTTTGTCGAATTACGTGCAGAATTAATGGCACATCACTACACTTTTAAGTCGCAAACTGATACGGAGGTTATTTTAGCAGCTTATGATCATTGGGGTGCTGAATGTCTTAAAAAATTTAACGGTGATTGGGCTTTGGTATTGATTGATACTTTTAAAAATAAAATTTTAATAGCACGCGATCGCTTTGGCGTAAAGCCCTTATATTATTTTGCTAAGCCAGGTTTATTTTGTTTTGCCTCGGAGATTAAGGCGTTATTAGAATATCCAGGCATTACCAAAGCGCCTAATATCGATTATCTCAAAACTTATTTAAAGTTGGGTGCACAGGAGCATCTTAAAGAAACGGCGTTTAAAGAAATTTACCATTTTGAGGCCGCTGGTTATTTTGAGGATGATCTTGGGGCATTGATTCAAGCACCGATGTTACAGTTAAAAAAATACTGGTCTTTACAGCCCAATCTTTCTACAGAAAAATTAAATCCCGAGCAGCTTAAAGTTTATGCGCAAGAATATTATGCATTGCTTGAAGATGCCGTGAAATTAAGGTTAAGAGCCGATGTTAAGGTGGGGTCATCACTTTCAGGAGGCCTTGATAGCTCTGTCATTGCTTATCTCATTAAGCAACAGCAGCAGAATCTTCAAGTATTTTCCTCGATCTTTTCTACACTCGGAACCACTTATTGTGATGAAAGTGAATTTATTAAGGCAACGGTCGGGGCGCTTAATCTTGAATCTATTCAGTTTGAACCCAATGCCCGTGATTTGCCCGCAGCACATCGCGATATGATTTATTATTTAGACACGCCACCCGATTCATTACTTATGGCCAGTTGGCATATTTATCAATTAGAACATCGTTTTGGCATTAAAGTTACTGTAGATGGCCAAGGTGCTGATGAGCAGCTTGCAGGGTATTTATCGTATCTTAGTTATTATTTTGCCAATATGAATTTTTTTGAGCTTTATAAAAATTATCGAGCCTTTACGTGTATTCCTTATGCGCGTCGGTATTTGTGTATAGGGGTGCTCATGAATTTTATGAAGCGAATTTGTGGTAAAAAATTAGCGCAATATCTTTATCAAAAAATTACGCATAGAAGCGAACAATTATTCACGCCGCTTAATAAAAAATTACATGAGTCTTTAGGCTTTCCTTTAAGCAATTATCTTCAGTGGGATGATCGTACTGCGATGGCGCACTCTGTAGAGATTAGAATGCCTTTTATGGATTATCGCTTAGTAGAATTTTTAGCGCGCGTTCCAGCGCGCTATAAACTTGCTCATGGTACAACTAAATATTTGGCACGTTATGCTTTTAATGGGCGTTTGCCCGAGAAAGTAATTTGGAGACGAGATAAATGTGGCTGGAATTCACCTGATAATTTTTGGCTTGAAGGTGAATATAAATCTTGGTTAGAAAATAAAATAAAAAATTCAGCTTTTTTAGCACAGCAAAAATTTTATGTGCCTAGGGCCTTTGCTTCATTAAAAACACTTTATAAAATTCGACTCTTAAATATTGCTGTATGGTATGAGGTCTTTTTTTAGATTTGCATTAAGGGCTATTTTTCGAGGTGCCCTTAATTTAATGCTCTAATTTTTTTGAAGAGTCGTTTTTGATTTCGTTATATATGTGAATCAAAAGTTGGAATTTTTACAAAGCGTTCAAGTTTTCACTGTTTGCTCCCAAAGGCGAATGCCATGCTGTAGGGGCGTAGTCTTGCTACACTACTGTCCGGAGAAAATAGCACAAAGTGACAGGTGCTAAGCACATTAATGCGCTCCGCGCCACCTTCTAGGGGCGC
>JAGVKT010000068.1 GCA_020050355.1 Gammaproteobacteria bacterium
ATCGCCTTTGGCGATCACAGGACAAGCTCTGTGGAAATCGCGAAGCGATTTAGCACAGGATCCAGTCTCAAAATCGCATGCAACGCAGTTGCATTCTTACGCTCTTTTAAATAACACAGGAAGAGACCACACCTTCAAGTATCTTTAGTATAGCGTTTCATCTTAAAAAATTCTTTAAGCAATAACGCACTTTCCGCTGCTAAAATTCCACCCTGCACGTGCACACGATGATTATGAAAAATAAATTCATGCGCGTCGACACATGAACCACAAGCGCCAGTTTTAGGATCAAGAGTTCCAAAAATAACTTCAGCAATACGCGCATGCACCAGCGCACCAACACACATCAAACAAGGCTCTAGCGTTACATACAAACGCGCGCCTAACAAACGATGATTCCCTACATGCTGGGCCGCTTGACGCAATGCTAAAATTTCTGCATGCGCCGAAGGATCATGTAAAGTAATATTCTGATTATGTGCCGCTGCAATAACTTGGTCATCCACCACTACCACCGCGCCCACAGGCACTTCATCATGCGTTGCTGCCCGCGCTGCCTCCGTAAGTGCCAGACGCATAAAAGCTTCATGCTGCATGAAAATTTATTCCCACTCGATCGTTGCGGGTGGCTTACCGGTAATATCATAAACAACACGCGAAACATGCGGCACTTCATTAACAATACGATGTGCTACTTCTTCTAATAACTCATAGGGCAAACGCACAGAGGTCGCAGTCATAAAATCGATCGTTGCGACCGCACGCAATGCAATAACATAATCATATTTACGGCCATCGCCCATGACCCCCACGGATTTCACTGGCAAGAAAACCGCAAAAGCCTGACTACAACGCTCATACCAACCCTGAGCCAATAACACTTCTAAAAAAATATGATCGGCGCGCTGCAAGATCATAATATATTCTGCTTTAATTTCACCCAAAATACGCACTGCCAAACCAGCACCAGGAAAAGGATGACGCATAATTAAATGCTCCGGAATCCCTAAAGCACGACCCAGATTACGCACTTCGTCTTTAAAAAGTTTACGCAAAGGCTCTAATAATTTAAAAGGCAAATTGGGAGGCAAGCCACCGACATTATGATGCGATTTAATCACCTTAGCCTTGCCTGTATGCGCGCCAGCAGATTCGATCACATCAGAATAAATTGTTCCTTGAGCTAAAAATTTTATAGCTTCATATTTTGCAGACGCTTCATTAAAGACTTCAATAAAGACGCGCCCAACGATCTTACGTTTTTGTTCCGGATCACTAACGCCCTCAAGTGCAGTTAAAAATTTTGAAGCTGCTGCGACATGGGTAACTTGCAAACCGAGCTGTTTAAAATTTTCTAATAATTGCGGAACTTCTAAATAACGCAATAAACCCGTATCTACAAAAACGCATTGCAAACGCGCACCTAACACGCGTTGCAATAACACTGCTAACACTAATGAATCAACACCACCCGAAAGTCCCAATAAAACATGCTCATCCGCTGCAACTTCTTGGCGTACAAATTGACTCAATTCATCGACGATATGTTCTGCCGTCCAATGCGGTTTGATCTGACAAATGTCATAAACAAAATTACGCAATAACGTTGCACCAAATTCTGTATGCGTTACTTCAGGATGAAATTGTACGCCATACCAAGGTTGATCACGATGACGCATCACCGCATGAGGCGTATTCTCAGAAGCAGCAAGCGTGATGAAATTTTCAGCCAAGGCCGTCACTTGATCACCATGACTCATCCACACGCGGCTTTTTTTGCTAATATCTTTAAATAATGGATCTGCGCTTGCATGCTCTAAATGTGCCAAACCAAATTCTTTTTTGTGATGCGCTGTCACTTTACCGCCGTATTGATGCGCCATCGCTTGCATACCATAGCAGATTCCCAACACCGGCACACCCAGGGTAAACACACATTCAGGAATACGAAATTCTTCATTATCATAAACCGATTCATGACTGCCCGATAAGATAATCCCTTGCGGCTGCGCGGTAATAATTTTTTGTGCCGCCACATCAAAAGGCCAGACTTCACAATATATTTTTAACTCACGCACACGCCGCGCAATAAGTTCAGTATATTGCGATCCAAAATCCAAAATAATGAGCGGTATCAACTTCATATAAAACCTTGCTTACGAGAGCAGACATTGTATCAAAAATGCTTAAAAAACGCGAACTACCTTCCGAGAGAGCCTAAGAATGCAACTGCGTTGCATACGATTTTGAGACTGGATCCTGCGCTGCCTTACGCTACGCTTCAGGCCCGCAGGATGACCTCGAAAGAGGGAGGATCATCTCTCGATGTCATCCTGTGGAAATCGCGGAGCGATTTAGCACAGGATTCAGGTACTCAATCGCATGCAACGCAGTTGCATTCTTAGCATTTAAAGAAATCGAAAAATAGCTCACACTTTGTTTAAAACAAAAAGCTAACGCGTCACTGGCACTGCTGATGGCTTACTCCAAGGTCCGCTAATGCGATAAACAAAACCGCTATTACGCAATACCGTATTACCCAAAAGCTCGTTAGCGGCAAACGTAGCGGCGCCAATAATAGGACCTCCCAACACCGTTGCAGCAATTGCTACACTCGTCGCCACCTGCGGCTGTACTACGATAACCTGATCTAAGGTTTGATTGACAAAATCCATATCGCCTTTGATGCGCGCATCAATCGTTGGCCCAGAGATTACTAAATTATTGGTACGCGCGATACCATCGCGAATAATATAATTACCGTTGATACTATTAAAGCCCAAACCACCTTCAAAAATATTTTTAAAATTTAACGAAAAAGTATTAACCACAGTATTCAAACTTAATAAACCAAAGATTTGCGCAAAGCCCGTATCTACTTTCAAGAATTTACCACTATTCAACGCCAAATTCACCGAACCCTGCAAGCTCTGCCAATCAGGCGCCAAGAGCGTACCAAACCAATTCAGTTGAAACTGTATCTCGCCATTACCAGAATCCAAAATCCCCGGATATCCTAACTGCGTTAGCGCAGCACCAAAATTATTGCCAAGCAAAGCACCCGCTACACTAAATTCATCTTGTGTTCCATGAGTAACAATACTACCAGCAACATCCAAATGCGCTGCGGTACTACCTAGCGTGAGGTGATGAATATCAATGCCATCAGACATCGGCACTGCATCAAATAATAAAGAACCCAAATCCTTGCCATCGTACCAAAAATCCTTAGCCACAATTGTGAACGGCGGAAAATTCGCAAAAAATTTACCTAAATGCTTTAAATAATTTTGAGGAACTGCGCTCACTGCTGAAGTTGAAGATGCATTCGCGCTCGTACTTGGCGCTGCACCGGAATTTGCTGGCGGCGCATTAACGATCCATTTATCAAGATTGGCCACCACACTACCAGAAGGCTGCAAAATGATTTGCCCCGCAATATTAGGATTATTAACTACAAACGTTATCAACGGATTATTAATCGGCCCTTTAGTATCACTGGGCGGCGGCTGAAGGAACATATCTACTTGCGTAAAACTTTGTCCGTACAAACTCAAATTTGGAAACAAAAAGTGCACATTATCAACCGGACTCTTGAGCACCTGTCCTTGCGCTACAATATCTTTAAAAGTGAAACTAACATTGCTACTGGACACATATTGATTTTCAAAGGCAACCGTACCAGTGGCGCCTTTTAATAACAGCAAATCCTTACCTTCACGTACACGGTATAAATCATTACCATTAAACACAGCTGTTCCCGTGGCAACGACAGGTGGCGCATGATCGGCCTGATGCAATGGCAAAGTAATCGTTAAAGTTAACGGAACCGTTCCTTGCAGCGTCAATTGATTCGCAAGAATATTTTGTACCGAACTGCTTAACAACGGCATATGCGCCAAATAATTCAAAGCCTGCATCCCCGTAGGCTGCGCAGCACCAGTAATCACCAGCGGCGCTAACATACTTGGCCGCATATCTTTATATTCAAGATGCACATGATGCAAGACAATATTTTGAGTGTTCACATCATCTGCATCCAGAGTAAAACGCTGATTATGAAAAAGTAATTGCGCGTTCACATTAGTTAATAAAGGCCAATTGAACCAAGGCTGAACCACACCATTTTGTATTTTTGCTGTTACATTAAAAACACCAGGATGTGCCGCATCAGCATAAGGCATATCTTTAATTTGACCACGCCACAGTAACTGCGCACTCACATTAGGTAACGCTACCAAACCTTGACCAAGCCAACGCGCTAAACCCTTAGCACGATCCTGGGGAATATAATAATTACGAACTTCTGCTAAATTTTTTCCTTCTAAATTGGCGGTGAGATTAACTACCGAATTCAGCGGTGCATCTAAGGGGACTTTTATCGAACCATGCGCCTTGAGCTGTGCATACGCATTGGACAAGTTAAACGTGCTAAAATTAAATTGCCAGGTCGAAGCTTTAATTTTTTGCCACGTAGTCTCAAAGCTCAAATCAGAAGCTGGCCAACCCTGAGAAAACATCTCATTAGCACCTAAAATTAAATTATGCCCGGAGAAAGTCACACTCCCCCCTTGCGTACCACTCATAATTTGCAAATGATGAATGTCACCTTGGAGATTTAAAAAATTCCACACTTTGGCAACTTCTTGCTCTGGAGTAAATAAAAAAATAATCCATTGGTTCAATACGCTTAAATCAATATCATTCGCCGAAAAAACCCAGGTATGTGCCAGGTCTTGCGGATGATAAGTTAAAACCAAGCCACCATTTCCTGGCACACCTAAAGCAGAAGCTGCTCCTTTAATAGGCTGCACATATAAAGACCACCCATGCTGCTCACCTAAATTTTTCCAAAATATTTGCTCATTAAGCTCAGTAATACTTAAAGGCCGAGCATTGGCATGCAGCAAATTAAGATCATTTAAATTTAAACCAATATGGATTTCATTAAGCCCACCTTGCGCAATCAATCCATTAAAATTAAAACTGCCGCCGCCCGATAAAAGGCGTAAACCATGAAAATCCTTTTGCGCAAACAAAGGCGAAAAATCATCTACATTGATATTGCCATTAAAACGCAACTGCCATGCTGCAAAATTATCAATAGGCGTACCCGGAATAAAACGCGCAGAAAAATTCAATTTACTCTGGGGTAAATTCATCATGTGCACATCAAACTTAAATTCCCTCGCCCTGCCATACCATAAGACATTCACAGGCTGAAAAATATAATGCCGCCCATTGAGTAACGAAAGATCAAGATGAAGATTGCTAATATTAATTTTTTTTTGCGCAATCAACCAATATAAAACTTGCTGCACCACAGCCGGATCATGGGCTCCCCCACCAACAACAATATTATTAATACGCCATTGCCCTTTAGGAAGCTCTTGAACATTAAGCTGTAAACCCGCGGCCATTAGCTCTGAGGTCATCGGTGCACGTGCAAATAAAGAAGACCACACCGCAAAATCCACTTCAAATTGTTGCAAAACAAAACGTGCTTTTGGATCTTGTGGATCCGTAATTACCACTTGATTAAGCACAATACTAGGATTCCAGGCATGAATACTGACGTGAACTTTTTGATAGGTTACCTGCCAACCCGTAGCACTTTTAATCCAACGATCTAAAGTACCATTATGTTCAGCAACAACCAATACCCAAAAAGTCGCCACCGTCAACAAAAGCGTTAAGATCAAAGCACCCAAGCTCAAACCCACAAACCACTTTGCGGCAAACTTCAGGTTAGATTTAAAGTGCGATGATTTCATAAATATACCTTTATCACAATTTTAAATTTAGCCGATCTTAAAGTATATACCCATCGTACTTCAAAAGACTGGAATTTTAACAAATAGTTTTGTTGTATAATAAATTTTCTGAGGTACGTAATAGCAAGCCTATTGCGGACCG